>NZ_JBASXK010000066.1:0-1677 GCF_049276915.1 Aestuariivita sp.
GATCTGGGCCATGGCGTTCGACTGCTGGTTGAGTCCCTGACCACAGCTATCATGCTTGCGGCGCGCAGCGATCCGGCGATTGTCGCCGCCACCGCAGATGGCGAAAGCACCCCCTCCAGCGACGACCTCGCGCGCATCGTGGCGAAAGCGGTCGCCCGCATGGTCGTGAAAGACTGGGAGGGCGTCGGCGACGAAGACGGCAAAGCGCTGCCTGTCACTCCCGCAGGTATTGACGCACTCCTGGAACTCTGGCCGATCTTCGAGGCCTTCCAGACCCGCTACATCGCAGGCGCGCTCATTCTGGACGCGGAAAAAAACGTCTGACCGCTCTCGCCGACTGGGAGTTCGGCGGGGGCGGTGAGTATTGCACGGCGTGTCCTTCCATCTGCGCAGAATGCCCAAGGCAGCAGAACGCGCCACAAACTTACGAGGGCTGGCAGATCTGGGATCTGGTTCAGCGCCTTGGCGGGCAAATGCGGATTGTAGGCGGTATGAGTGGCGGTGCCGTCATCGGCTGGGACATGAGCGCGGCGCTGCAACTCGGGGCGGCCCTTGGGCTTTCGCCCCTTATTATTGCGGAACTGTTGCCGCCCATTGAGGCGGTGATGGTACGCAAGACCAACGAAGAGATCGAACACCGCCATGGCTGAGAAGAAGGTATCCGTCCGCCTCTCTGCGACCGGAGGCCGCCAAGTGCGTGCCGAGTTGGAGGGCGTCGGCGAGGCTGGCAAGCGCGGCTTTGGCCGCCTGAGCCGCGAGATGGAACAGGCCAATGCGCGCATGGCCGCTTTTGCCCGCCGGGCGCGTATTGCGGCGACGGTGGCGGCAACCGCGTTATCCGCCGCTGTCGTCTCGATGACCCGTTCGACCGTCGCTGCGGCCAACGAGATCGGTCAGCTCTCCCAGGTGGCCAATGCCAATCCAGAGGTCTTCCAGCGCTGGTCGGCCGCCTCGGCCACGGTGGGCATTGAGCAGGAAAAACTCGCCGATATCCTGAAGGACGTGAACGACCGGGTTGGCGATTTCCTGCAAACAGGAGGCGGCCCGATGGCGGACTTCTTTGAGACCATCGCCCCCCGTGTGGGCGTGACCGCGGACCAGTTCGCGCGGCTTTCGGGGCCAGAGGCGTTGCAGCTTTATGTCTCCTCCCTCGAAAAAGCAGGCGTCAGCCAACAGGAGATGACTTTTTATCTCGAAGCTATGGCGTCGGATGCCACACGCCTTATCCCCTTGCTGCAAAATGGCGGGGCGGAGATGACGCGCCTTGGGGCGCAAGCACAGGCATTGGGCGCGGTACTCGACGCGGATGCGATTGCAGCCATGCGTCGATCCGAACTCGCGCTGGTCAGCATTGGCCAGGTGTTTACGGGCGTGCGCAACCGGATTGCGGTGGCACTGGCCCCTTCGCTTGAGGCGGTGGCAAATGCCTTTGTCGCGCTGGCCTCATCGACAAGCCCGATCAGCCGGGCGTTTGACGCGGTGCTGGCCAATCTCGACAGGCTTGCGATCCATGCCGGCACATTCGCCACCTTTATTGCGGGCCGTTGGGCGGCGGCGATGGCCGTGGCCGCGCTGTCGGTTCGGGGTCTGGCCACCACGCTGGTGGTCCTGAAAGGTGCGCTCATGCGCACCGGCATCGGCGCGCTGATCGTCGGGGCTGGCGAGTTGGTCTATTGG
>NZ_JBASXK010000067.1:0-4282 GCF_049276915.1 Aestuariivita sp.
GCTCAGGCTGGCCTATCTGGCACCCGAGGTATTGAAACGGCTGGTCTACAAGCGGGAGGTCACGGCCGTAACAGTCAGGCAGCTGACCGAAAGTGCGGCGTTGCCTTGGGGGGAACAGGCAGGCGTGGTGTTTGGGGCACCGAATTAACGCAAACGGCCCTGACCGGACCTTCGCCGCGATGTGCCCAAATGACTGCTTGGCGGACATTCCGACCTTCGGCGTTCCCGCTCGAACTAGGCTCTGGACTCATAACCAAAACAATAATGTTGCCGCGAGGGCGATGGCAGACATGAAGATTACAGGGCATCTGTCGTAACGGGTCGCGACCCTGCGCCAGTCTTTCAACCGTCCAAACATGTTCTCAATCTTGTGACGGCTTCGATAAATCCTGGTGTCGTGTGGGATGATGTCTTTGCGGTTCCGGCGCGATGGAATGCAGGGTTCGATGCTTCTTTCTTTCAAGCCTTCACGGAACCAATCGGCGTCATAGCCGCGATCCGCCAGCATCCAATCCGCAGCAGGTAGTGAGGGTAAAAGTGCCCGTGCGCCGATGTAGTCGCTGACGTTCCCCGCTGTCAGGAATAATTGGATTGGTCGCCCCACCGCATCGGTTACGGCATGGAGTTTCGAGTTCAGGCCACCCTTGGTGCAGCCAATCAGGCGGCCACGCCCCTTTTTTTGAGCCCCATGCTGGAGGCTGTTCGATGGGCCTTCAGATGAGTCGCATCAATCATCAGTGTGTCTGTTGCATCGCCTTGAGCGGCCAATTCGGTCAGGATGCGTGCAAAGACGCCCATGTGAGACCAACGGGCCCACCGGTTGTATAGCGTCTTATGCGGCCCATAATCGGACGGGGCGTCTCGCCAGCGCAAGCCATTACGAATGACATGGATGATGCCGCTGAGAACGCGGCGGTCATCAACACGCGCAACCCCACGTGGCTTTGGCAATATGTGCTTGATGCGGTTCAGACGCTCTTGGTCGAGCCAGAACAGATGCGACATGGGCAATCCTCCTGTCGCTGTTGAATCACGATGCAGCAAAGAATGGAATCGATCATCGAAAAGGCCGCTCAGCGCGGCAAAGCAGTCATCTGACAGAAACGTTCAGATGACCGAGAAGAGCCCATACTGTGAATTTGAATTTCTCGCTGCGTGCGCTCGCAGCGCGAAAAATGCGGCGTGAGCGAAAATCGCCATGCCGTCGCGCGGCGAAAGAAGCGGTCATTGATGTAGCCCGCAGCATGGACAAAGCGGCAATTTTACAAGTCGCGATCTTTCACTGTGGTTGCGAAGAAAGAGCCGCGTCTCCGACATCATCCGAAACGCAGAGGCGAAAATCAGTCTTTCAGTTTGGCTATTGAGAGTGCGAGTCCTGCGCACAATATTGTAGGGACTAAGAGCCGCGCTTAGCCATCACAATAATTGCACGACTTTGGATGAACATCGGTGATTGAGGTCTCGCGGAGCCGTTGGACGAGGCTCTCTTCAATCTCTTCAAGGACTTCCGCAACCCGTGTTTGTAGGCCCGTTTCGACGCTGCAATATGACGGTTCGGGGTCGCTGTCGCCTCCCGCGACAAGTCGCTCATCCAGCGCCAAATAGACATCGGCGAGCGTGATGCTGCCTGCCTGTTTGGCCAAACGCCAACCACCCGCGTGTCCCTTTTCGGATAACAAGAGACCTGCTTCCCGGAGCTTCCCAAGCACACGGCGCACGACAACCGGGTTCGTTCCAGCATGATCGGCAATATCTGCTGATGTCCGCACGCGGTCGGGATCGCCCGCCATATGGCTGAGCGTGTGCAGGGCAAGAGATAGGCGGCTGTTCCGCTTCATGCGCAGGGTTCCTCCACTTTCGTCTCCATACGTAACAATTGCAGTTGCATTCGTCTAGTAACTGCGTAAGTTGCGTGATTGTTGTTGCACGCTTTGGAGAACTGATATGACAGATAACCGACTTCCCGTCACCGTCCTGTCCGGATTTCTAGGCGCGGGGAAAACCACCTTGCTGAACCGCGTGCTCAACAATCGTGAGGGGCGGCGCGTGGCCGTTATTGTCAACGACATGTCTGAAGTGAACATCGACGCGGACCTCGTGCGCGCGGACACCGAACTCAGCCGCACGGATGAAACTTTGGTCGAGATGTCCAACGGCTGCATCTGCTGCACGCTGCGTGACGATCTTCTTGATGAAGTACGCCGTTTGGCGGCGGAAGGACGGTTTGACTATCTTCTGATTGAAAGTACCGGGATTTCCGAGCCATTGCCTGTGGCCGCTACATTCGACTTCCGGGACGAATTTGGCGACAGCCTGTCTGATGTCTCCCGGCTGGACACGATGGTGACGGTTGTTGATGCCGTGAACCTGCTTAACGACTTCTCTAGCCACGATTTCCTGCGCGACCGCGGCGAGGTTATGGGGGACGAGGATGAGCGCACGCTTGTGCATTTGCTGACCGACCAAATGGAATTTGCCGATGTTGTGATCCTGAACAAGGTCGCCGATGCGAGTGAGGCGCAGGTAGATGCCGCCCGCAAGATCATCCGCAGCTTGAACGCAGATGCCGAGATCATCGAAACCAATCATTCTGAGGTTGCGGCGGAGAAGATCCTCGACACCGGGCTGTTCGATTTCGACAAGGCGCATGAGCACCCGATGTGGGCCAAAGAGTTGTATGGGTTTGCCGATCATGTGCCGGAAACCGAAGAATATGGTGTGACGTCTTATGTCTACCGCGCGCGCCAGCCGTTCATCCCTGAAAAGATCTTGGCAGTCCTGAACGGCGATATGCCCGGTGTGATCCGCGCCAAAGGGCATTTCTGGATTGCCACGCGCCCGGAATGGGTGGCCGAGTTCTCGTTGGCGGGGTCGCTAGCGAGCGTCAAACCGATTGGCACCTGGTGGGCGAATGTCCCGCAGGAGCGCTGGCCAGAGCACATCGCTGAAAGCGACTACATTAAAGAACATTGGGCGGAGCCGTGGGGCGACCGCCGCCAAGAGCTGGTCTTCATCGGTGCCGACATCGACTGGTCTGCACTGAAGGCCAAACTTGACACCTGCCTGGTTCCTGCTGTGCTTGCGGCCGGGCCCGAGGCCTTGCCGCTTGACTTGCCAGACCCCTTCCCGGGCTGGCGGCGCGTTGAGGATGCCGCATGACCCGCAATCTTGGCCAAACCAGCCTGCGCCGCAAAAGGCGCGCAGGTGATCCGATGGACGCCTTTGACGAATTGCCTGCTCCGGTGCGCCAATGGGTGGCGCGCGCGGCTTTGCCTTGGTCCCCAACTTCTGTCCGTCGTATTTGGTCGAAATCGCGTTCCAAAGGGTTATCCGACGAAGAAGCGCTGCAAACCCTCTCTCATGCCGAGGCCTGCACTTTGGCCCGCGACCGGCAATCCACCGTTTCTAAACTCAACACCATCACTTGAAGGAAATACCTATGTCGTTTTTCTCGCGGCTCGCCTGTTCTGCGGTACTCGCCCTTAGCACCTCAATCCCGGCCTTAGCCCAAGAGGGCAGCCTTACGATCTCCGTCGGTTTCGGGCCAACCGCCGAGGTGCCGGACCCGCGCGCCAGCTATAACGGCTGGATGTCAAACCAGACCGGCGTGACCGAGACGCTGATGGGGATCGACTATGACATGAACCTCTATCCGCGTTTGGCGGAAGGGATCGAACAGTCATCGCCAACAACCTGGCGTGTGACTTTGCGCGAAGGATTGGCCTTCCATGACGGCAGCCCCGTGACGGCGCAGGCGGTCATTGATGCGATTGCGCCGATCTCGGACGAAGAGCATGCAGGCCACAACGCGCGCGTTGCCAAGCTGCTTGATCTGGCGGGTATGTCTACGGATGGCGACGCCGTGGTCATTTTTGAGACAAACAGTCCGAACGCCGCTTTCCCATGGACTCTCTCTGAGCCCGCAATCGCGATCTTGGGCGCGCCGTCTGAGGCGTTCCCCATCAATGCGACCGGGCCTTTTGTGTTCAAAGAAGCCGTGCCAGAGCAGCTATACCGCGTTGAAGCAAACACCGCCTACTGGCAGGGTACGCCCGGCTTGAAAGAGGTGAGCGTGGTTGCCAATTCAAACCCGTCTAGCGCGGCATTGGCCTTTGAGGCAGGCGAAGTGGATTTGGTGATCAACTACCCTGAAACAGACTTTGACCGCATCAAGCAAACCGGTGCGCAGGGTTTTTCCGCACCGACGGCACGGCTCTACTTTTACACCGTCAACGCAGCAAGCGGCCCTATGGCCAACCCATTGATCCGCCAAGCCGTGTCT
>NZ_JBASXK010000068.1:0-6483 GCF_049276915.1 Aestuariivita sp.
CCTAACTTAACTGACCCTCGTATCTATGAGTGGGCCTGCCGAGACGCTGGCCCGCTCTTTTCAACTCACCCAAAAAACTGACTGGAGCCGGGCTGTTGCAAACTGCTGATCGTGTCATTGCGCTTTCCATCATCGGAATGAGCCTTTACTTCATGAGCCACGCTATTGCGCTGCCGATTGGGTGGAATGGCGAGACGGGCGGACCGGGGGGCGGGTCTTTTCCGTTCTGGCTGTCTCTGGTGATGGCTCTGGCGGCCGCTGGTGTTCTGCTGCGCAGCTTCATGCATGAGAAATCCGAGCAGGCGTTCTTTGATCACGCGACGTTGCGCTCGGTTGTTTCGGTCGCCGTTGCGGTTGGCGTGACGATTGCGTTGATGCCATTTGCGGGTTCCTACATCTCGATCCCGCTTTTCATGTTCTGGTACCTGCGCATCTTCGGACAGCATGGCTGGTCCGTGGTGGTGCCGCTTACGTTGCTGACGCCGGTGTTCCTGTTCTTCTTCTTCGAAGTCACGCTCAAGATCCTTCTGCCCAAGGGCTGGACCGAGCCTTTGTTCATTCCGCTTTACGCGGCCTTCTTCTGAGGAGAACCGGATATGGAAGTTTTTGGTCTTCTTGCTGAAGGGTTTGCGACATCCCTGTCACCGCTGAACCTGATGATCGTGATCATCGGGGTGACAGCGGGGCTTTTCATCGGCGCGATGCCGGGGCTTGGATCGGTCAATGGTGTGGCCATCGTTTTGCCGCTGACATTCATTGTGCCGCCATCTTCGGCCATCATCCTGCTCTGTGCGATCTATTACGGCGCGATGTATGGCGGGGCGATCTCGTCCATTCTGCTGGGCATACCCGGATCGTCCACGGCCGTCGCGACCACCTTTGATGGGCGTCCCATGGCCCAGCAGGGCAAGGCCGGTCTGGCTCTGATCGCAGCCGCGATCGCCTCGTTCGTTGGCGGGACGATTTCCGTGCTGCTCTTCACGGCCTTTGCGGTACCGCTTGCCGACCTGGCACTTGCTTTCGGTCCGGCCGAGGAGTTTGCGCTGGTGCTTCTGGCCTTCACGACCTTTGTCGGACTGGGTGGTGACGACGTTCTCAAGACTATCATCATGATTTGCCTTGGGTTGGTTCTGTCCACGGTGGGGCTGGATCTGATCTCTGGCCAGCCGCGCCTGATCTTCTTTGACCAACCGGGCTTTTACGCGGGCATTTCCTTCCTTGTTCTGGCCATCGGCGTCTATGGCATCGGCGAGGTGCTTTACACCATCGAAACCCAGCGCACCTCGCCGCAGGTCACCCCTGCCAAACTGACGTTCAATGAGCTGTGGCTGGGCTTGAAGGCGATGAACAAGCTTTGGAAATCCATGTCGCTTGGTTCGTTTCTGGGCTTTTTCGTCGGCATGCTGCCTGCTGCAGGAGCCACTCCGGCGGCTCTCATGGCCTATGGCATCGCCAAATCCACTTCGAAACGACCCGAAACCTTCGGCAAGGGCAATATCGAGGGCGTGGTCGCGCCTGAAACGGCCAACAATGCCGCCTCGACCGGGTCCTTGCTGCCGATGCTGACGCTGGGTATTCCGGGCTCTCCGACGACGGCTCTGCTGCTGGGCGGGATGGTGATGTGGGGGCTGGTACCCGGACCCATGCTGTTTATCGAACAGCCTGATTTTGTCTGGGGGCTTATCTCATCGCTCTACACGGCCAACTTTGCCGCGGTTGCGATCAACCTCGCGCTGATCCCAATGTTTGTCTGGGCCTTGCGTATGCCGTTCACGGTGCTGTGTGCGCTGGTGCTTGTTCTATGTCAGGTAGGGGGGTTTGCGCCCAGCCAGAAACTGCATGATGTCTGGTTGATCCTTGGATTTGGCGTAGTGGGATATCTTCTTCGAAAAGCCGATTATCCGCTGGCGCCGCTGGTTCTGGCTCTGGTATTGGGTCCGCTCATGGAGAAAAGCTTTCGCCAGACGCTGATCGCCGAACAAGGGAATATCCTGGCATTTGTCGAACGTCCGCTTTCGGCGTCGTTCATGGCAATAGCTCTGTTGTTCTTTGTATTGCCGTTGATCAAATATGTGCGCAAAAGCCCCGTCAAAGACAAGGTGTCGCCCGCAGCCTAAAGGCGCACCCCCTCAGACCAAGAAGGAAGACGACATATGCAGACCACCATACAGGCTTTGCTGGCCCAACACCCCGACGAGGCACCGGCGATCGGTGCGCCGGGACGCGACTGGATGAGCTATGGCGGGTTGCGCGCACAGGCTGCCAAGGTGGGCGCACAGCTTCATGGGTACGGCATCGGGCGCGGCGATCGTGTGGCGATCGTCTTGCCAAACGGCCCGGAGATGGCGGTGGCCTTCGTGACCGTGGCCCAGGCGGCGACGACGGCTCCCCTGAACCCGGCCTATCGGGAGGACGAGTTCGCGTTCTATCTGGAAGACCTCAAAGCCAAGGCCATCATTCTGGCCGAAGGATATGAAGGCCCGGCGTTGGCAGCGGCGCAGCGGTTCGGTCTGACCGTGCTCAGCCTGTCTGTGCCGGAAGGCGCGCCAGCGGGTGCGTTCGAACTGACGTCTCAGGCTGAAGCGGGCGAGGCGGATACCGCAGCGCCCGGGCAGGATGATATCGCGCTGATACTCCATACCTCGGGCACGACCTCGCGACCAAAGATTGTTCCCCTGATGCAGTCGAATGTGGCGGCCTCGGCGGACAATATCGCGCGCTCACTGGATCTCACGGCTGCGGATCGTTGCCTGAGCGTGATGCCCTTGTTCCATATCCATGGCCTGGTTGCCGCCGTGACCGCGTCACTATCCAGCGGAGCTTCGATCTGGTGCGCGCCGGGATTTGACGCCTTGCGCTTCTTTGGCTGGATGAGTGAAGCCCAGCCGACCTGGTATACGGCCGTGCCGACCATGCATCAGGCGATCCTGTCGCGCGCTGCGCGCAATGGGGATGTGATCGACAGCGTCAAGCTGCGCTTTCTGCGCTCGTCCTCGGCCTCTTTGCCTGCACAGGTCATGATGCAACTGAACGAGACATTCGGTGCGCCCGTTGTCGAGGCCTATGGTATGACCGAGGCGGCGCATCAGATGTGTTGTAACCGGATGGATTTGCAAAAACCCGGATCGGTCGGTGTGCAGGCCGGACCACTGGTGCGTATTGCCCACGAAACAGAAGATCGGCTGATCGAGGGTACCGGCGAGGTTTCCATCTCGGGGCCGAACGTGACGCCGGGTTATGAGGGAAATCCCGAGGCCAATGCGAAGAACTTTTTCGAGGCCGAAGGTCGTCGCTGGTTTCGCACCGGTGATCAGGGTGCCTTTGACGAAGACGGGTTCCTGCATCTGACGGGCCGTCTCAAGGAGATCATCAACCGCGGCGGTGAAAAGATCAGCCCGCTGGAGGTGGACGGTGTTTTGCTGGATCACCCGGCTATCGCGCAAGTGGTGACATTCGCACTGCCTCATCCGAAACTGGGTGAAGAGGTGGCGGCCGCTGTCGTGCTGGTAGAAGGGTCTGAGACCACCGAGAAGGACATTCGCGCCTTCGCAGCAGAACGCATGGCTGATTTCAAGGTGCCTCGCAAGGTGATCATTTTGGACGAGATCCCCAAGGGTGCTACCGGCAAGATGCAGCGTATTGGGCTGGCTGAGAAGCTGGGCCTTGTGGAAACCGCAGCCTGATCCTGTCGGGCCATCATGCTGACGTCGCCTGAGGGAGCCTCCGGCGGCCAGTATTTGCAGCAAGAAGAAACATGGGGACGCGCCCGGTTGGGTGCAGTTTCACAAGGGGAAGACCATGAAGATCTGTGTGTTCGGGGCAGGCGCCATTGGCGGCTATATGGGTGTGAAACTGGCGCAGGCCGGAGCGGATGTCAGCCTTGTGGCGCGTGGCCCGCATCTGGCGGCCATGCAGAGCAAGGGACTGATGTTGATCGAAGAGGATGCGGATCCGGTGACTGTGTCGGTGACCGCATCGGACAACCCCGCAGATATGGGACCGCAGGATTATGTCATCGTGACGCTGAAGGCCCATTCGGTCCCGCCCGTGGTTGACAAGATGCAACCGTTGATCGGACCAAACACCACGATTGTATCCGGAGTGAACGGCGTCCCATGGTGGTATTTCCACGGTGTCGGCGGCGCTTTGGAAGGGACACGGCTTGCAAGCGTGGACCCTGGTAATGCGCAATGGGATGGCTTTGGGCCGGATCGCGTTCTTGGCTGTGTGGTCTATCCGGCGGCGGAAGTTGTCGAGCCGGGCGTGATCAAACATATCGAGGGCAACCGCTTTTCATTGGGCGAGCCTTCTGGTGAGAAGTCCGAACGGGCGATGGAACTATCCAAGGCCTTGAGTGCCGCCGGGCTGAAATCGCCCGTGCGTCCGCGTCTGCGCGATGAAATTTGGGTAAAGCTTTGGGGGAACCTGTCGTTCAACCCGATCTCTGCGCTGACCCATGCGACGCTGGATGTTCTGTGTACCGATCCTGGCACCCGGGCCGTAGCGCGGGGGATGATGCTGGAAGCCCAGGAGATCGCTGAGAAATTGGGCGTGAAATTCCCCATCGACGTGGATCGCCGCATTGATGGAGGCGCTGCGGTCGGGGCGCATCGCACATCCATGTTGCAGGATCTGGATCAGGGCCGGCCCATGGAAATCGACGCGCTGGTTGGGTCGGTTCAGGAGTTGGGCCGTGTGACGGGAACGCCGACACCCACCATCGATACGGTGCTTGCCCTGGTGCAGTTGCGCGCGCGCACGGCCGGGCTTTATGCGTGATCTGGACCGAGTGGGGGCGCGTGCTCGACACGGTCCTTGCAGTGCTATGTCAGAGGTCGTTGCCGAGCGCCGTTCTCAGGCAGGCCCTGATGCTGTCGGTCCAGACTGGAAGTGAGAATTGGCTGGCCCAGGCGGTATGAATCTTCTTTCGCCATTCAGCCGGGTCCTGACGATATTGGCTGATCTGTGCGTGAATCCGTCGTGAAGCCATGGCAATTGTTTCGGCATTGTTCACGTCGATCTGTTCAAACAGGGGATGCACCGCAGCTATTTCGGCTGTGCCGCCAACATCTGTCAGTGCGATTGGCAGGCCGCATTCAAAGGCCTCGATCGCACCAAACGGCAAGCCTTCATATCGCGATGTCATCAGGTAGAGATCGGCCGTCAGAAGAAAAGGTGCCACATCGCTTTGTGTGCCCATGAATTCGACCGCTGCGAATTTTTCGGGTGTCAGACGGGTGCGAAAATCCTGTTGTATCTCTTTGCCGTCGGTGTCTGGGCCAACAAGGCAGAGGGTGTAGGCTTCGGGCAATTGGGCAAACAGCTCTGCTGCTGCTTGCAGGTTTTTCTGCAGCGAGACCCGGGTCGTCATGACGATGCGTCGCTTGGCACCGATGTCCTGTGTTGCCTGGGCAATCGTCTCAGGCGCGCTTCCCACAAGCGAACAGTTCAAGGCATGGGCGACGCTGTGGCGGTTTTGCAGCATGCGAGGAATAAGGTCGCAATCCATCTGTGAGGTGAACAACAGAACATGGCGCGGCGTTATCGCAAGGCACAAGTATTCCAAGAGCCGCATCGGAGCAGCAATCACAGGGTTTCGCCCCGGACCAAATGGAACGCCCTGATACGCGACAACAAGCGCGACCTTACGTTTTCGAAACCAACGCAGTTCGATCAGGATAAGGCGGGCAAGAAGTACCGAAACTGATGATTGAACCCATAGGACATCGGCTTCGCGACTGATCAGTTCTCGGCGCAGCGCCCTGAATGCAGACAGGATGCGGATGGGGTTGAGCCCACTGGCAAGCCCTGAAAGCTGCACATAGCCGATTTCTTTGTCCGCCAGGAAGTCAAAACCGCCTCGATTGATATCCGAGATAACTGTGAGCGTGTGATCATGGATGAAGACTTCGCACAGAAGCTGGATCAAACGCGGAATTCCCGAGCGACGTCCATCGCCACCAATGATTGAAATGCGCGCCACACAGGTCTCCCAGACATCTGGGCTATTGTGACATGTATCTTTGGCCAGAGGCAAGCCAGGCGAAAGTTCTGCCGGGCATCACCAGAGCCGCGAACAATATCGGTTTGTCGTTTCCGGTGCGCCGTGGCTATGTTACGCTTCGTCTCCAAGACCAAAGGACATTCCGGTGCGCAATCAGATCACAATGGCCGCAAACAGGGCGTTGTTTCGGATGACGCCAGACTGGCTCTATCTGCGTCTTGCTCTGCGACTGATCCCATTGTTCGACAAACGGCGCAGGGGGCTGAACACGCGGGTAGAGCGTTTCACGGGCGGGTATATTGCACGCAATGAGCGCGGAACTTGGCATTTCAATTCTGCCTTCAAGATCGGACGGTATCTCTACCGCGATGCTGATGACGGCATAACAGACGCCATGTTGCGCAAGTACAGTGACGGGGCCGTCCAGATCAGCCCTGGTGAAGTGGTCCGGCAAATTCGGACAGCGTGCTAAGATGTAT
>NZ_JBASXK010000069.1:0-3819 GCF_049276915.1 Aestuariivita sp.
GGCGATTTCAGGCTGCAATCTCAAAAGTCCTTCAGCAGATATGGGAAGATTGCCAAATTCGATCAGTTTATTTGACAGGCGAGTGGACAGCTTTTTCATTGCGAGTTCCTTAAGTCTGAGAAGACTACTGGCATGTTTGTCCCCCATAAACAAAGATGAAGTGCGCCGAACGGCGACTTTGTCCGCACATCGGCCACTCAACTGGGCCTGCGCGAAGCTCCGGTCTGATCGGCCCAAAGGCTGCACGTTATGACCGCTTTGGGCTGGCTGCTGTCATCGACTTCGGTGTCAGCCCACCCAAATATGCAAAATCGGTCGCCACACTGCCGCATGGCAGCTTCGAGCCCATACTACCAAAGGCTGCGCAGCGCACGGATGTCGGCAATGCTGTTAGCTTACAAGCCAATGGCTGCTTGTTAAGGGTTTCCAGGGCTCTTGCCGGCCCTCGGGTAAGCGGGTATCCCATAGGTAAATGCATTTAGAGCAAGATCCCTTCCGCACGTGGTGCGTCCGGTAGTTGCCCATGGTGCAGCATGTGGCGCAGGCCCACATCAAACGATGCCAACCGAAGCGGCAAGTGTTGCAAAGCTTTCAGTTCGCAACAAAGCAAGGAAAGAAAGCTCAGCCGCTGCCTTGCTGCATTTTGTTCTATCCACCATCCAAGGTCATGATAGGGCGATAAGCTGAGGGCCTGCGATCTCGAAACAGGTTCCAGCGCAGACGGTAGTCGTCCACCTCTTGCAGGTCGATGTCATGAAACAGCACCTCTGACCTGTCCTGGCTGGCCGCCTGCACCAATTGCCCACGATGATCACAGATGAAAGACGAGCCATAGAACCGCAAGCAGCAACTGTCACCTTCTTCAACACCGATTCGGTTGGACGCTACAACCGGTATCACATTTGCTGCCGCGTGGCCTTGCATGGCCGTCTGCCATTGGGGCAGAGATTCCGTATCCGTGCCATCTGGCCAAGACCCAATCGCGGTCGGGTAAAGGATCATCTCGGCCCCTTTCAGTGTCAGGATACGCGCAGCTTCCGGAAACCACTGATCCCAACAGATCAGCGTGCCGATCCGGCCGAAGCGCGTATGCCAGACCTTAAAGCCAGTGTCGCCGGGGTTGAAGTAGAACTTCTCGGAGTATCCCGGGCCGTCGGGTATATGCGTCTTACGATAGATACCCAGCACGCTGCCATCGGCATCTATCATAACCATCGAATTGAACAGGGCCGTATTTGCTCGCTCGAAGATGCTGACGGGCAGCACCACACCCAGTTCTGCTGCTAAAGCCTGCGCCCAGATCACAGCCGGGTGATTCAGCGCTGGTGACGCCAGCGAGAAGTGTTTCTCATCCTCATCCTTGCAGAAATAGGGCGTCTCGAACAGTTCCTGCAGCAGGATGACCTGCGCGCCCTTTGCTGCGGCCTCGCGCACCATTTGCTCGGCACGGTGCATGTTATCGTCCCGATCCCAGGAACAAGCCATCTGTGTTGTGGCAACCTTGACCTTCATTTTCGACTCTCCTTTACAGGACTGCGGGAGTGCCCGCTGGTACCTGCTGGGTCAGACATGCGACCCCGCCACCAGCATCCGCTTGGTACAGGGACGGCACAGGCACGACACGGCGGCCCGGAAACGTCTCTTCGAGAATGCGGTAGCCGGCTTCGTCCAGCTTTGGATCCACTTCAGGGGCGATGATCCCACCATTGCACACATAGGCATTGACATATGGTGCCACGGGGCGGCGCCCGTTGATGGGCTGGAGATACGGCAGAATATCCAGTTCGATAATGTCCAGCGCGCGTCCCTTGGCATCACGTGCCGCTTTGAGGCGACGCAGGTTTTCTTGCAGCAGGTTGTAGTTTGGGTTGCCCTTGTCCGTCACGGTCTGGGCCAGCACGACTCCGGGGGCAACATATTCCACGACGTTGTCAATATGCCCGTCCGTCTCGGTATCCTCGACCAAGCCCAGTTCCAGCCAGATCACCTGCTGGATCCCAAGATAGTCATGCAGGTACTGCTCGACCTGATCCTGCGATACATCTGCATAGCGGTTGAGGTTGCGCATAACTTGTTCGTTGGTGATCAGCGTGCCTTCACCATCGACAGAAATCCCACCGCCTTCGCAGATGAATGGCGCGCGGAAACAATGCATACCCAGATGCCCGACCACGCTTGATGGCATCGCATCCAGCTTTGGCGCAGGCATCCGCCCTCCCCAACCGTTGAAATCGAAATGCACACCGGCAACACGGTCTTGTGCATCGCGCACGAAAATCGGGCCGTTGTCGCGAATCCAGCAGGCGTCAATTGGCATGACGACAATGTCCGCATACGCATCACATCGCGTCGTGGCCTCTGCTTCATCCGCAGGATCAACCAGCAGCATAACCGGTTCGAATTGCGCAACCGCCTTCACAAGGGCCTCTACCTCGGAGCGAAAGCCCTCAATATCGCTATGCGCCCCTTCTTCGCGGGGTGGCCAGGTAACGATGGTCCGGTCATGCCTGTCGAACCGCGCAGGCATTTTGAACCCGGCTTGCAGCGGCGTGATCTGCGATCTGGTGCGTTCCGAGACGAGTGTCATTGGCCTTGCTCCTGAGTTTTCTATGCTGTGCACAACTTGCCGTCGAAAGTGGTTGACGACAAACGATGCTTTTTCAATAATTCAGATGAAAGGAATTCACCTGACCCTATGGCGATCAATCTGCCGCCCCTTGCCGCGTTGTCGGCCTTTGATGCTGCTGCGCGACATCTGTCGTTCAAGAAAGCAGCAGAAGAGTTGAGTTTGACACCATCTTCTGTCAGCCACCAAATCAGAGGGTTAGAGGAGCGACTGGGGGTCAGACTTTTCACCCGGTTCAACCGCGAAGTGGCGCTGACAAAGGATGGGGTGCAGTACCTCGCGGCAATTTCTCCCGCGCTGGCTGATATTGGCTATGCAACCTCCCAGATCAGCCGGAAAAGCGGTGAGGTGCACAAACGCGCGCGCATCGTCGTCTCGGCCAATAGCGGGTTCGTTGATTGCTGGCTGAGTGCGCGCCTGCCAGCCTTCACGGCGCGACATCCGACCATTGAACTTGAAGTGAACTATGGTGAAGACTTCGCGGATTATCGCAATCGTGATGCGGATATCGCCATCCACTACAATGTCTCAGGCGCACCAAGCGGTGATTCACAGATCCTGTTCAAGGGGGTGGAATTTCCGGTATGCAGCCCGGACTTGCGGGTGGATGGCCGCAAGCTTACCGATCCGAGGGATCTTTCACGCGTCGATCTCATTCATGAACATGATCGCATAGGTTGGCGGCGATGGCTGCAATCCGCCAAGGTGGATGGGGTGGATGCGTCGAACGGGGCGATTTTTCAGAACACACATACAATCTTTAGTCGCGTGGCGGCCTGTGATGGCGTTGGGCTCGCCGATGATTTTGTGGCCTATGACGCCATACAAGCCGGCACGTTGGTCAAACCATTTGCTCAGGTGCGCCCATCAGATTGGACCGTTTACCTCATCCGGCTCAAGCACGGGACCCAAGCAGACGCCGCGGCGCAGTTCATCGCATGGCTTTTGAAGGCGGTGGAAGAGTTTCGTCACAAAGCGGCCGCGCTCCGGACCTCCGCGCCTTACCCTGAAACGTGGCCGGGCAAAGGCTAACGCTTTGGGTCATCCTGAATGTGGCATGGATCAAGTTTGCGAAGACATAGCCTTTGACACGCAACTGCGATCACACGCAGTAAAATACGACTGGTTACGCAATGTTCCGATTCTATGGGAAGCTGACCTTGCTGTGCATGCCGCGAACGGCCACTTTGTCC
>NZ_JBASXK010000070.1:0-14361 GCF_049276915.1 Aestuariivita sp.
GCCGCGTAATCGACAGCTTTCTCAATAAGTATGGCCAGATCTTATGCTGCGGGTGCTTCTTGCTGGTGTTCGGCCCTTTGTAGATGGCCTGCAGCCCCATGATGCCCATCAGGCGACGCACGCGATGAAGCAGCAGACGGCACTGTGCAGCTGACTGTGCGTTATGGTGCAAAGCCGTTGGAACTTGCCAAAGGTAAAAATGCTATCGCACTGAACAGCATGAATGAAGTTGAGGGCACACTCCGTAAACTGCAACTTGCAGTGCTTGGTGGCGAACTTGATGCAATACTTGAGCAGCAGATAGGTTTGAGCAAACCAATTGCTAAGTAAGTGCTGGTGCGTGTTTAGCTGCGGTGTTTGTGTGTTAGAGTGCAGTTAGACACGCACTTAGCGTTTTAGAAAAGTGATACTTTTCAATAACTTACATGTTATGCAAATGTTCGGCACCAAAAGCGTGGATTGATAAAACTGTGTATTTACAATAGTTTAATGCTCACCAAATGAATTCAAGCACTGTCACGGTCGGCTTGCCTGAGCGGTTAGACCGGATTGTGCCACAATTGTTCCCGACTGGGGCCACAGGATCGCCGCGTTGTTTTGCAAGGCTATCTCTAATCCGACATGTTCAGTGATCGGTCTAGAGGTAACGGGCTATGACAGGTAAAACACGACTTATCACGGTTGGCGGCACATTTTTGTGCGCGCTGGGTATCGGCTTCTTCATGCAGAACACGGCGAATGAGCCGCAAGCTGCACTGGTTGAAATGGAACCGGTGGCGCGCGCGGATTTCAAACCGCTCAGCCAACCGGCATTTCCGATCCAGCAATCTCCAGTTGCATCGGTTGATATGACGGATCTGGTGCCTGTTGCTCCGAATGCCGAGCTATCCTTTGACGTTGCCGCCCTTGGTGAGACACTTCCCCTTGTTCAACCCGAGCCGGAAGTCGCTGAACCTATCTGTGACATTACATCTGTGGCCACGGTCGAAGCCGGTGCAATGGTTCGTCTGGATGTCAGCGCACCCTGCCTTGTGAACGAGCGCGCAGTTGTACACCACAATGGCCTGATGTTTACCGCTGTGACGGATCAGGACGGTGATTTGAGCGTTTCGGTCCCGGCCTTTTCGGAAATGGCTGTGCTGGTGGTTTCATTCGCAAATGGCGAAGGCTCGGTTGCGACTGCCGAGGTGAGTTCGCTGTGGTTTTATGACCGCGTGGCTCTCCAATGGGCCGGAGAAACCGGATTTCAGCTTCACGCGCGTGAGTATGGTGCCGAGTATGGCTCGGAAGGTCATGTATGGTCGGGCGCTGCGCGCGACGTGACTGCGGCGGCCATGGGCGAAGGCGGATTTGTCACTCAACTGGGTGTCGCGGACACGCTGGCACCCCTCATGGCCGAGGTTTACACGTTTCCCACGGGCACGGCATCGCAAAGCGGTGAGATCAACCTCAGCATCGAGGCAGAGGTTACTGCGCAGAACTGTGCGCGGGAAATTGAGGCTCAATCCATCGAGCTTCAGAAGGATGGGCAGGTGCGCACACAGTATCTGACCCTGAATGTACCCGATTGTGACTCTGTTGGTGACTTTCTGGTGTTGAATAATCTCGTCGATGACCTGAAAGTTGCGGTCAACTGATCCGCAAATTTCGGGGCACCATGTTGCGTTCCAAAGGTGCGGCGTTCTTCGCCGCACTCATTTTTTGTATGACCCCCTTTGCCCTGGCGGCACAGGACGTGACTTTGACGTCGCGCGATGGTGGCGTTGAAATCAGCGGGACGATGCTTGGCTTTGATGGCCAGTTCTATCGCGTCGATACGATCTATGGAGAGTTGACTGTCGATGGATCCGGCGTGACCTGCGAGGGGCCGGGCTGTCCCAACCTCATCGATTTTGTGGCCGAGGTGGATTTTTCCGGTGCGTCGATGATGGGCGAGGTTCTTGTGCCTGCGCTGCTGGAAGGCTTCGCCTTGCGCAACGGGCTGCGTGTCTCTCGCGAGGCAGTGGACAGTCAGAACATCGACTATTTTCTGCGCGATGGGCAGACCGGAAAAATCGTCGCGCGATTTGGCTTTCGGATCACCACAACGGATGAGGGATTTGCTGACCTTTTGGCCGATGAGGCCGATGTGGTCATGGCGCTTCGCGAGATCCGCCCGGAAGAGCGCAGCCGCGCCCGGGAAGCGGGTATGGGTGACCTGACGGATCGCAATCGCAGCCGTGTTCTGGCGCTGGATGCAATGGTTCCCATCGTGGCCCCGGGCAATCCGGTCAAGGTGATCTCAATGCCGGATCTTGCGGCGGTGTTTTCCGGTCAGATTACCAATTGGTCCGATCTGGGTGGCCCGGATGCGCCGATCGAGTTGCATCTGCCGGATGCAGGTTCCGGTCTTGCACAAGCAGCGGAAGACCGGCTGTTGCGCCCGGCACAGCTGCAACTGCCGGAAGGGGTTGTGCGCCACAGGGTGAGCAGCGCCCTGTCCCGGGCCGTCACGACGGATGTCTTCGCCATCGGTCTGGCAAGCTATGCAGAAGTCGGCAACGCCCGGATGCTGACGCTGACCGGACCTTGCGGCTTTTCTCTGGAAGCGACGCGGCGCACGATCAAAACCGAGGATTATCCTCTGACCTCGCCCATGTTCCTTTATATGCCTGCGCGACGTCTGCCAAAACTTGCCCGGGATTTCCTGGGATACATGCGCGGGCCCGCGGCACAGATCGTGATCCGGCGCGTTGGTTTCGTGGACCAGTCCCCGGAAGAGATTGCGATAAACCTCCAAGGTGACCGTTTTGCCAATGCGATAGCTTCGGCCGGTCCCGAAGTCACCTTGGATGAGATACAGCGGATGGTCTCGACGCTCCGGCCGATGGTGCGGTTGACCACCTCGTTCCGGTTCGAGACAGGCTCGAGCCGGCTGGATGCGCAATCCCGCTCGAACGTCGAGCAACTGGCGCGGGCGATCGAGGCTGGTGAGTATGATGCGCGTATCTTGAGTTTCGTGGGCTTTTCGGACGGTGAGGGTCCTGCGCCCGCCAATCTGACGATCGCCCGCCGTCGCGCCGAAGCGGTGCGCGATGCGGTTCTTGCAACCGCTGAAACAGTGGCCCCGGATCGGGTGACGCTCCGGGTAGAGGCCTATGGCGAGGCGATGCCCATGGCCTGTGATGACAGTGAGTGGGGCCGACAGGTGAACCGCCGTGTCGAGGTTTGGCTGCAGTAGCTTTCGGGTATTTGTAACCAGAAAGAGCGCCGGTCGCCGGTTTTCAGAGATAGCCCTGGGCTTTGAAACTCAGCTCCTGTTCTTTGCCGATGATCAAATGGTCATGCAGCGCCAGACCAAGTGTATCGCAAGCAGATTGTACCTGTGCCGTCATCTGGATATCCGAGGGGCTGGGTGTGGGATCACCGGACGGGTGATTGTGCACAAGGATCAGCGCTGATGCGTTGAGTTCCAAAGCACGTTTGACAATCTCGCGTGGGTAGACGGGGACGTGATCAACCGTGCCTTTGGCTTGTTCCTCATCCGCGATCAGGGTGTTTTTGCGATCAAGAAACAGCACCCGGAATTGTTCGGTGTCGCGATGTGCCATCGTGGTATGGCAATAGTCCAGAACCGCATCCCAGCTTGAGATCACGTGGCGCTGCAGGACGCGCGCGCGGGCCATTCGGTGGGCAGCCGCCTCGACAATCTTGAGTTCGGTTATCACGGCCTCACCAACACCGTTGGTTTGCCTGAGCCGGGCTGCGGGTGCGGTCACCACGCGGTTGAGATCGCCAAAGCGGTCCATCAACGCGTGCGCCAGTGGTTTGACATCCTGACGTGGAATTGCGCGAAAGAGGATCAGTTCCAGCAGTTCATATTCTGCAAGTGCCTGAGCGCCACCTTCGAAGAACCTTGCGCGCAGCCTTTTGCGGTGATCCGCGATGTAGGATGGCAGTCGCCCCCCGGGTTTGAGCGGAGTTGGCACAGCCTCATCCAGGTCAAACAGGGTTTGCGGTGCTTTGGAGAAGGCAGGCCTTTGCATCATGCCGTCATTCTGTTGCCGGTAGGGTGAATATTCCGTTAACCGGAGTTCGGGCGGTGCAGGGCAAAGGCTTCTTCGGTCACATCCGTGATCTCGGTGCCCAGATGGATCATCCCGGCCCGCCGCATCAGGGACAGCGAGGCTGTATTTCGTTGATCACCCCAGGCGCGGATGATCTGCGCGGGGCTGTTTTCCCAAATGAGATCGAATGCCAGCTTCACTGCGGTGGTGGCGTGGCCATGACCCTGGGCAGATCGAGCGAGGGTGATTCCAAGTTCTGCTTCTGCACCATCGTTGGATAGAAAAAGGCCCATATCGCCCAGCAATCTGTCGGATAGGGCATCTGCGACGGCGATCTGACACCACCGTCCCGGATCTAGCAGCGGTTCGGTTTCCATCTGTCTGAGAAAACCGGCCGCTTGGATGTCGTCCATGCGCGACCAGTTCTGGTAACGGGCCACACTTGGGTCGGTTCGGTACGCTTGGAATGCATCAAGGTCACCCGCGCGCAGGCGGCGCAGAGTGATTGAACCTGAGCGGGCAAAACTGTTCATGGCATCAATTGTGCCGCGCTTTGCCCGATTGATCCAGATATCAGATGCCGTGAACGGTGGGGCGAGGAGCAGGCAATACGTGCCTGATCCTCGCGGGTCGTTTGGGCCTGATCAGCCTTTCATGCCGTCCCAGAAGCTTTTCACGCTGGAGAAGAAGCTTTTCGTTTCCGGGTTGTTGTCTTCGCTCAGCTTTTCGAACTCTTCCAGCAGCTCTTTCTGACGCGATGTCAGGTTGACCGGTGTTTCCACGGCAAGTTCGATGAACATGTCACCATCCGCCCCGCCGCGCAGGGCGGGCATGCCCTTGGAGCGCAGACGCATCTGGCGTCCCGACTGGCTGCCGGACGGGATCTGTACGCGGGCGCGACCACCGTCGATGGTTGGCACTTCGATGGAGCCGCCCAAAGCGGCTTTGGACATGCTCACGGGTACGCGGCAGAACAGGCTGGTGCCGTCGCGCTCGAATAGCTCGTGCTGGGCCACTTCGACAAAGATATAGAGGTCGCCCGGAGGTCCGCCGCGCATGCCTGCCTCGCCCTCGCCGGCCAGGCGGATGCGTGTGCCGGTTTCGACACCTGAGGGGATGTTGACGTTCAGCGCGCGCTCTTTCTCGATCCGTCCGGCACCGCCGCAGCCTTTGCACGGGTTCTTGATGATCTGGCCCATTCCCGAGCAAGTCGGGCAGGTTCGCTCAACCGTGAAGAAACCCTGTTGCGCACGCACCTTGCCCATTCCCGAGCATGTCGGGCATGCCGTTGGTTCGGATGATCCTTCAGAGCCAGTGCCTGAACAGGATCCACATGTGGTCAGTGTCGGAACCTTGATCGTTTTCTGCAGGCCAGAATATGCCTCTTCGAGAGAGACGCGCAGATTGTAGCGCAGGTCGGAACCGCGTGAGGCACGTTGCCGTCCACCGCCGCCGCGTTGACCCATGAAGTCGCCGAAGAGATCATCGAACACGTCCGAGAACGCGCTGGTGAAATCGCCGCTGCCACCCCCAAAGCCGCCGCCGGGCCGTCCGCCGCCCATTCCGCCTTCGAAGGCAGAGTGACCAAAGCGGTCATAAGCAGCTTTCTTGTCGCCGTCCTTGAGAATTTCGTAGGCTTCGTTTGCTTCTTTGAACTGAGCTTCGGCGTCCGGGTTGCCGGAGTTGCGATCCGGATGGAGTTCTTTGGCCTTTGTGCGATAGGCTTTCTTGATCTCGTCGGCGGATGCGCCTTTGGACACGCCCAGAACGTCGTAATAGTCGCGTTTTGCCATGGTGTTGCCCCCTTTGCAGGAACGTATCGGGCCGGCCCGGACACCGGGCCGGCCCTGAAATGCCCCAGCTACTACGCCTTACGCACGCTTGTCATTATCCAGATCTTCGAATTCGGCATCGACGATATCATCATCGCGCGCCTCATCCGCAGCGGCGGGTCCGGCCGAGCCATCGTCTTCCTGGCTGGCCTTGTAGATCGCCTCACCCAGACGCATCGCGGCTTCGGTAACGTTCTGAATACCCGAGCGGATCTTGTCAGCGCCGACGTCCTCTTTCTCCAGATCTTCCTGGAGCGCAGAGATCGCCAGTTCGATCGCTTCGATCGTTGTCGGGTCGACCTTTTCGCCATGCTCTTCAATCGACTTTTCTGTCGAATGGATCAGCGATTCCGCCTGGTTTCTGGCTTCGATCAGCTCACGACGTTCCTTGTCGGCTTCGGCGTTTTCTTCGGCGTCCCGAACCATCTTTTCGATGTCTTCGTCCGAAAGACCACCCGAGGCCTGGATCGTGATCTTGTGCTCTTTGCCAGTGCCTTTGTCTTTTGCCGAAACGGACACGATGCCGTTGGCGTCGATGTCAAAGGTCACCTCGATCTGGGGCATGCCGCGCGGTGCGGGCGGGATGTTTTCCAGATTGAACTGACCGAGGATCTTGTTGTCGGCCGCCATTTCCCGTTCGCCCTGGAAGACCCGGATCGTCACCGCGTTCTGGTTGTCTTCGGCGGTCGAGAAAATCTGGGATTTCTTCGTCGGGATCGTGGTGTTGCGGTCGATCAGGCGGGTAAAGACACCGCCAAGTGTTTCGATCCCAAGGCTGAGTGGGGTCACGTCCAGCAGGACCACGTCCTTGACGTCGCCTTGCAGAACGCCAGCCTGAATGGCAGCACCCATGGCCACGACTTCGTCGGGGTTCACGCCCTTGTGGGGCTCTTTCCCGAAGAACTTGGTCACTTCTTCGACCACTTTGGGCATCCGGGTCATACCGCCGACCAGAACCACCTCATCGATGTCGCTTGCCGACAGGCCCGCATCTTTCAGAGCGGCAGCGCAAGGCTTCATCGAGGATTTGATCAGGTCACCTACCAACTGCTCCAGCTTGGAGCGGGTCAGTTTCATCACCAGGTGCAAAGGCTGACCGCCTTTGGGGTCCATCGAGATGAAGGGTTGGTTGATCTCGGTCTGGTTCGCGCTCGACAGTTCGATCTTGGCTTTCTCAGCGGCTTCTTTCAGACGCTGCAGAGCCATCTTGTCCTTGGTCAGATCGACGCCGTTTTCCTTTTTGAACTCGTCCGCAAGGTAGTTCACGATGCGCATGTCAAAGTCTTCACCGCCCAGGAATGTGTCCCCGTTGGTCGATTTCACTTCGAACAGGCCATCGTCGATTTCCAGGATGGTCACGTCGAATGTACCACCACCAAGGTCATAGACGGCGATGGTCTGCGTTTGCTCTTTATCGAGGCCATAGGCCAGCGCGGCGGCTGTGGGTTCGTTGATGATCCGCAGCACTTCAAGGCCGGCGATCTTGCCGGCGTCCTTGGTCGCCTGACGCTGGGCGTCATTGAAATAGGCAGGAACCGTGATGACGGCTTGAGTCACCTCTTCGCCAAGATAGCTCTCGGCGGTTTCTTTCATCTTGCCCAGGATGAACGCACTGATCTGGCTGGGCGAATACTTGTCACCCTTTGCCTCGACCCATGCGTCACCATTGCCGCCATCAACAACAGTGAAGGGCAGGTTTTTCTTGTCCTTGGCAAGGTGAGTGTCGTCAAAACGGCGACCGA
The DNA here is from genome assembly GCF_049276915.1 of Aestuariivita sp. Taxonomy (NCBI): domain Bacteria; kingdom Pseudomonadati; phylum Pseudomonadota; class Alphaproteobacteria; order Rhodobacterales; family Paracoccaceae; genus Aestuariivita; species Aestuariivita sp. The sequence goes on from NZ_JBASXK010000070.1 coordinate 7,621, forward strand.
TAAGGCGCTTGACGCCAAAGACCGTGTTGCTTGCGTTTGTCACCGCCTGGCGTTTTGCCGGCTGACCGACCAGTCGCTCATCATCTGTGAAAGCGACGATCGAGGGGGTGGTGCGTGCCCCTTCCGAGTTTTCGATTACCTTGGGTTGCGAGCCTTCCATGATGGCGACGCAGCTGTTTGTCGTTCCAAGGTCGATTCCGATGACTTTGGCCATGTGTTTGATCCCTTTTTACATTAAGGCGATTGCCCGAGGCCCGGACCCGTTCCGGCATCCTTGCCCCGAATTTGGTCTGCGCCAGAGGCATACCCTTGACGCGTCTCGGGGTATATAAGGTTCGCGATCCAAGGCTGCAACCGTTCTGAACGCTGTGATTGGCGGAATCTTCAGGGTATTTTCAAGACATTTGCTGGGAGAGGACGAGGCGGCGATGGTGTTACGAGTGCGTGGCTTCGAGATTCACAAAGCCTATCTTGACCTTGCAGCGCAGCGCGCTTTGGTCGAGGCGCTGCGCCCCGTTTTGAAGGTGGCCCCTCTTTATCGACCGCAGACGCCCTATGGAAAACCGATGCGCGTGCGGATGAGTTCCGCCGGGCGGCTTGGGTGGTATTCGGATCGGCGCGGCTATCGCTATGTCAAGACGCATCCCGGCGGGCAGGCATGGCCGGCAATCCCCGCCCCGGTTCTGTCAATCTGGGAGGCACTGGTTGATGCAGAGAGATTGCCGGATTGTTGCCTGATCAACTTTTACGATGAAACCGCCGGGATGGGTCTGCATCAGGACAAGGACGAGGCGGATTTCTCCTGGCCTGTGGTGTCGATCTCTCTTGGGGATGACGCGCTTTTTCGCATGGGAAACGCGACACGTGGCGGATCCACGGATCAGATCTGGCTTGGTTCAGGGGATATCGTGGTCATGGGCGGCGCGGCGCGGCTTACCTATCACGGGGTGGATCGCATTCGGTTTGGCTCATCCATGCTGTTGCCCAAAGGCGGACGGATCAACCTGACGCTTCGGGTCGTGACCTGAGCCGGGTCGCCATGTCTTGCGAATGCATCGGATCAGCGACGGGCATTCCAACTGGCCGAGGCATGGCGACGGGTATAAAATTCGCCCATCAGACCCAGTACCACAAAACAACATCCCACAATCAGCGGGTATTCCCAGTTCGTGTAGCGTGGGTTGTAGTTGATGAACGCGTAACCTCGACATTGATCGATTATGTGGAAAAGCGGGTTCCAGTCGAACATCGCGATCATGAATCCGGGCAGGGTGTTGGCGACAAACATCTTGCCGGAGGCTATCATGTTGGCGCGCTTGTATATCGTCGAGATGATCATGGTAGCCGTCGGAAACCAGGGCTTGAGCGCCAGCAGGACCAGCCCCAATGCAATGCCGACGAACCATGCCAGCAAGAACATCATGAATGCGCCAATCGGATCCTCGATGGTGATCGGACTGATTATGACGTGATAGCCAAACAGAACCACCGCCAGCGTAAGCACCTGAATGTATAGCGCTCCGAATGCAGCGGCCCCGATTGCAACGATCGTGTTCATGGGCGCGTTTTGCATCATCGGGCTGCTGGGCCCTTCGGCACCCATCACGGCTCCCAACGTTCTGATGTTGGTCATGTACAGAAAGATACCGCTGAGCAGGTAGACTATGAAATCGCCGCGGATCGCACCCGGGCCTCGGAGCCCAAGTAGCGTGAACATCACGTAAAAGACCGCAACAAAGATCACGATCTGCAGCATGTTCACGCCAATGGCGAGAAACGCGTTGCCGTGCTGTTTGCGCACGTCGCGTACGACGGAGTGATAGATCACCTCCAACATACGTATTGCCACAGTTAGGCGGCTGTGCCGCCGGACCTGTTCAAACATGTTTTCTGAATCCCATGGAACTGCCTCAAAATGCGGCGGAATTCTTGCCGTTCCGTTACCTAAACATCATAAGGGGAGCCAGTATACAGATCAATCAATCCAAAACACGGAGATCAAATGTGTCGTATGAATCCCTCATCCCCGTGATCCGCCGTCTGGCTATCGAAGCCGGTGCGACCATCATGGAGATCTACGAGGCCGACGACTTTGATGTAAAAATCAAATCCGATGAAAGCCCCGTGACCGCAGCGGATGAGGCAGCAGACGCTTTGATCTCGGCCGGTTTGCGCGAGGCCTTTCCCGATATCATGCTGGTGACGGAAGAACAGGCCCAGTCCCACAACCAGTCCGGTGAGACGTTTCTGATTGTCGATCCGCTGGATGGGACCAAGGAATTCATAAATCGGCGCGGTGATTTCACGGTCAACATCGCGCTTGTCGAGGGCGGCGTGCCCACGCGTGGCGTTGTCTATGCTCCGGCGCGGGGGCGGATGTTCTATACGTTGGCGGATGGTCGATCGGTCGAGGAAACCGGTGCCTTCGATCCGGGGAAACCGGGCAAAGTGACACCGATTGCTGTCTCAACGCCGGACAATTCGGCCTTGATGGTGGTGGCAAGCAAATCTCACCGTGATCAGGCGACGGATGACTACATTTCCAAATATGCCGTGCGCGACATGACAAGCGCGGGATCGTCCCTCAAGTTCTGTCTTGTCGCCACCGGAGAGGCTGACCTCTATCCGCGGCTGGGTCGGACAATGGAGTGGGATACAGCCGCGGGTCATGCGGTTCTGTCAGGGGCCGGAGGCACAGTGGTGCGTTTTGATGATCACAGTCCGCTTGGCTATTGCAAGGACGGGTTTGCCAACCCGTTCTTCATTGCCCTTGCGCCTGGTGTGGAACTGAAGGGGGCCTGATGTCGGTTCTGATTGTAATCCCGGCCCGATACGCATCGACCCGGTATCCCGGCAAACCGCTTGTCGCGCTGAAGGGGGCTTCCGGACGCGCGCAGAGCCTGATCGAGCGGTCCTGGCAAGCGGCTATGGCGGTCAATGGTGTTGACCGGGTGGTTGTCGCCACCGACGACACACGGATCCGTACCGCCTGTGAAGGGTTTGGTGCCGAGGTCGTGATGACCTCTGAAGCTTGCGCCAATGGAACAGAACGCTGTGCCGAAGCGCATGAGGCGCTGGGCGGAGGGTACGATATTGTCGTCAACCTGCAGGGTGATGCACCGCTGACCCCGCACTGGTTCGTGGAAGGTCTGGTCTCTGGATTGCGCGCCACACCTGCAGCCGGGGTCGCAACGCCGGTCCTGCGCTGTGACGGGGCCGCGCTGAACGGCCTTCTTGACGATCGCAAGGCGGGACGGGTCGGTGGCACGACGGCGGTGTTCAACCGCGATCACCACGCGCTGTATTTTTCCAAGGAAGTGGTTCCGTTCACCTCCAAAATCTATGCGGCGGGTGACGAGACGCCGGTGTTTCATCATGTGGGGGTCTATGCATATCGCCCTGACGCTTTGGCGGCGTATCCCGGTTGGCCGGTCGGCCCGCTGGAGCAGCTTGAAGGCCTGGAACAGCTTCGCTTCATGGAGAACGGGCGGCAGGTTCTCTGTGTCGAGGTGCAGGCGCGGGGGCGGCAGTTCTGGGAGCTGAACAACCCCGAAGACGTTGTGAAGATCGAGGCGATGATGGCCGAGATGGGGCTTGAATGACCCACCCCCCGGTCAGCGTTATCGTGGTCAGCCGGAACCGTCCCGAGGCTTTGATCCGATGTTTGACCGGGATCAGTCAGCTTCGCTATCCAAGCTTTGAAGTGATCGTCGTCGCCGACAAGCCCGGGTTGGAGGCCGTGCGGCGCTGGCCCTCTGGTGCTGATGTGAAAGCGCTGTCCTTTAACGAACCCAACATCTCGGTTGCCCGCAACATCGGTATCGAAGCGGCCTCGGCCGAGATCGTTGCCTTCATCGATGACGATGCCGTGCCCGAACCCGGGTGGCTTGGGCATCTGGTCAAACCGTTCGGCGATCCCGCCACTGGCGCAGCAGGCGGGTTTGTACGCGGGCGCAATGGCATTTCATGGCAATGGCAGGCGCAATCGGTTGATCTGGCGGGCCGCGCGCAGGCTCTTGATATCAAGGGCGATGACCCTGTTGTGCTGACACCCTCACCGGGACGCGCGATCAAGACGGAAGGCACCAACATGGCCTTGCGCAGGTCGATTATCGCGCGGATTGGGGGGTTTGATCCGAACTATCATTATTTTCTGGATGAAACCGATGTGAATCTGCGCCTGGCCGCAGCCGGGGTTTCCACGGCTATTGTGCCGCTTGCAGTGGTTCATCATGGCTATGAACAGAATGCCACACGGCGGCAGGATCGTGTCCCGCGCGACCTGACGCAGATGGGCGCAAGCTGGGCCGTTTTTCTGGCAAGGCATTGTCCGGATGTGCATTCGGATGAACGTTGGCGCTCGATCGTGATGGAGGAGAGGCGGCGGTTGCTGCGCTATATGGTAGAGGGGCGGTTGGAACCGCGCGATGTGCGCCAGATCATGGCAGGGCTGCGCAAGGGTTTTGCCGAAGGCAGTGCCCGGGTCCCGTCAGATCTGACGCAACTTGGTGCTGCACCAAACAGCTATCGCCCGTTTCCCTCAAAGCCCGACCGCAAAGCTGTGACGCTATCGGGGCGGATCTGGTCGCGAAAAGCCTTGCGCCAAAAGGCCCGGGATGCTGCGCTTGCAGGGGATATCCCTTCGGTTTTTGTCTTTTCGCCAACCATGTTTTATCATCGCCGCATCTTTCACCCTGAGGGATACTGGGAGCAACGCGGCGGCCTGTTCGGAAAGAGCTTGCGGACAGACCCCGGTTTCCGACTTTGGATGCTGCGCAGGCGTGTGGCCCGCGAGGAAGCCCTTTGGAGCAAGTATCAGTAAGCCGCGTAATCTTTGCGCAACAAGTTAAGGAATAGACTGATCTTTCTGGTCGCGATTACCGATGCTGATGGAAAATCCTGCCAAAGGGCCCTATTCACGTCAATCAAAGCGAAAAGCCAAACAGACGATTTCAAGTGAGGTACAATGCGTAAAAAGGTTACCAAGGCGATCTTCCCGGTCGCGGGAATGGGCACACGGTTTTTGCCTGCCACCAAGTCGGTTCCCAAGGAGATCATGACCCTGGTTGATCGCCCCCTGGTCCAATATGCGATCGATGAGGCCCGTGCGGCTGGTATCAAGGAATTCATCTTTGTCACGTCGCGCGGCAAAGGCGCGCTTGAAGATTACTTTGACCATGCGCCACAGCTTGAACAAGAGCTGCGCAAGAAGGGCAAGACCGAGCTGCTGGATATCCTCAAGTCCACGAATATGGAAAGTGGTGCGATTGCCTACATTCGCCAACATAAAGCTCTGGGATTGGGCCATGCGGTCTGGTGCGCGCGGCGTTTGATCGGAGATGAGCCCTTCGCCGTGATGTTGCCCGATGACGTGATCGCCGCTGAAACACCCTGTTTGCAACAGATGGTTGAAGCCTATCACGAGACCGGCGGATCCATGGTTGCCGCGATGGAGGTGCCGCCAGAGCGTACGTCCTCCTATGGGATACTCGACGTCGAAGAAGAGATGGGCGCGGTCGTCAAGATCAAATCCATGGTCGAAAAACCCAATCCCGAAGATGCACCGTCAAACCTTGCTGTAATCGGGCGATACATCCTCAATCCATCTGTGCTGAGCAATCTCAACAAGATGAAAACCGGTGCAGGCGGAGAGATTCAACTGACCGATGCGATTGCGCAGGAAATCGGCAAGCCAAAGGGCGGTGTCTATGGGTTTCGGTTCCGGGGCCAGCGCTTTGATTGTGGCTCTAAGTCGGGCTTTTTGCAGGCAACGGTCGCATTTGGTTTGGCGCGCGAGGATCTTCGTGACGACTTGTCGCGATACTTGCATGAAATCATCGCCTTGGATAAGGCCAGTTAGCAACACGATCATCTCGGGGCGCGCCTTGTGACTCAGTATGTTTTGGTAACCGGTGGCGCAGGCTATATCGGCTCACATGCCTGCAAGGCGCTCAAGGCCGCTGGCTATGTTCCGGTTACCTTTGACAACTTCGCTACAGGCTGGCGCGATGCCGTCAAGTTTGGTCCCCTTGAACAGGGCGATCTGTTGGACCGGTCGCGCATCGGCGAGGTCTTTGCCAAGTACAAACCCACCGCCATCATGCATTTCGCAGGCCTCTCCCTTGTTGGTGACGCCATGAGCGACCCGGGTCTTTACTGGCGTGTGAATGTCGGCGGTGGTCTGAACCTGATCGAGGCGGCCGTCGCTGCGGGCTGTCTGAACTTCGTCTTTTCGTCGACCTGCGCGACCTATGGCGATCAAGATGGTGTGACCATGGATGAAACCAGCGTCCAGGAGCCCCTCAATGCCTATGGTGCCAGCAAGATGGCGATTGAGAAAATCCTTGAGAACTTCTCTGCCAGCCACGGGCTGCGACACGTCATCTATCGGTACTTCAATGTGGCCGGGAGCGATCCGGATGGCGAGATCGGAGAGTTTCATCGCCCCGAAACCCATCTGATTCCGCTGATGTTTGATGCGATCGAGGGAAAGCGCGCCGCTTTGACGATCTATGGCACCGATTACGACACGCCTGACGGGACCTGCATTCGCGATTATGTGCATGTTTGTGATCTGGTCGATGCGCATGTACTTGGCCTGCGCTGGCTTGAGCAGGGAAAGCCGAACCGGGTCTTCAACCTGGGGTCTGGCAAGGGGTTTTCCGTGCGCGAGGTCATCGCGAACTCACGCGCGGTGACCAATCGCGAGGTGCCTTTCGAGGAAGGCCCACGTCGCGGTGG
>NZ_JBASXK010000071.1:0-2783 GCF_049276915.1 Aestuariivita sp.
GGCCTCTGCTGCCTGTCGCCCCTGACGCTTGGCAACACGCAAGGCAGCAAGAAAGATAACCATGAGGCCGCCCCATAGAGCCATGCGCGTGCGCAGGGTCGCAAAAAGACGGGCAATCAACATCACGGTGTCCTCCCGGTCCGGTGATCCTCAATCCGGGCCGCCCTGGTTTTCAGGGCAAAACAGATCACCGCGACGAAGATCAGAGCTCCCAGAGCTGGCATGACGATGCCTGCGTAAGACCCGAGCCCGACAAGGTTGAGGATGCGGGTCGCGAGGTCCTGCCCATCTTCAGCTGTGGTGATCAGGGGCGCTACATCGTTCAAGGCAAGCCCGGCAGAACCCGCGGCCCCAAGCGCAATCTGTGCGTTGGCTGCAGAAACGATCCGTGAGCCTTCAGGTATGCCCACAGCTCGCTCGGGCGAGACCGGGCGGGACTTTGCCACAAGCAGTGCCTCTGTCAGCGCGACATCAATGACCGGATGAAGTGGCAGATCATTGTCTCGACGGAACGCCAGCATTGCCGCATGGGTGCGCGGCCCGATCTACCCGTCAATGCCACCCACTTCGTGATAGCCTAGGGATTTCAGGCGGCGCTGGACCTCTTGGACGCCCATCTCAACGCGGGGCGCGACAGTCCCGGCGCGCCTCACCCCAAGGAGTTTAGAGACCGGATAGCGCTTTATACTGACCGCATCATCCTGATTGCCTCCGAGCCCCCAGACCCAAGCGCCCTCGATCCGGTCGATGAAGAACACGTGGCCCTGCCAGCTGGATTTGCCGCGCGGGATGACAGCGATGTCCCCTTGCAGGGCGTCCGCCACCTCGACCGGCACACCCCAATCGAGATAGGATCGCGCGGTCAGTTTGCGGGTCGAGCGGATCCCCGCTCTCTCGAGGCAGTGTCCGACGAAGGCTGCGCACCAGGCGACGCTATCGTGTTCAACCCAGTCGTGACCGACCGAGGCATACATCTCGAGGATTTTGGGATTGTCGGCGGGGCCCGGGCCTTCGGTCATACCGATGTAGCCCCGGGCGATGTCGAAAGGTGTCATGGTATTCTCCCGTATAATGTAAAACACCGCCCCAGGTGGGACGACGTGAATGAAGCTGGTTGGTTGGCGGGCTGCTTATTTTTTGCGACAGAGCCAGGCGGCAAGCAGCGCCTCGGCCCCTCGGGGCCCAAGATAGGCGAGCGTCGCCACAAACCCTGTCGAGATGGGCTGAGAGAGACCGATATAGTGGGCCGCCGCCTCGCCGATGAGCGCCATGCCAACAGCGACAGGAATTTCCCAAAGAAGTTCTTTGCCAAAGAAACGGCGGTTGCCCAGTTTCACCTCACCGGAATGCCACATGAGGCGGCCCGTGAAGGCCCCGATCAGCGTCGTGACAGCACCGCCGAAGACCGCATTGATCGTATCGATAAATCCACTATCGTTCATGGGCGGTCCTCCTCCAGCGCCACAACACGGGCAGTCAGTTCCTTTACAGCCTCGATCAGAAGGCCGGTGATATTGCCGTAAGCGACCGAGAGCTGGCCGCCCGTGTCTTCGTGCACGACCTCGGGCAGGATCGGTTCGACCTCTTGGGCGATGACCCCGATCTGACGCGCACCACCCATGGTAAAGCGCACGCCACGCAGCGCGCAGACAAGGGTCAGAGCGTCAGCGATGGTCTCGACCTCGGATTTCAATCGCGCGTCCGACGAGGACACGAAGTTCGGTGCCGTCACCACGCCGGTGAAGGTCGCCCCAGCGAGCTCTGCCTTTGCCGCGATTGCGGTGTCGTAACCGGCGGCCGATTTGGTCGCCATGGTCCCCAGGCCAAGGTTGCTGCGGGCCATGGCCGTGTTGGCCAGCCCCGCCAGATTGCCCGCAGCATCCAGAAGTGCGTCCCAGCCTGTGTTCGTGGCATTGCGCCGTCGCAAAACAGGTGGCGAGACCGAGGTGTCGACCCAGAGCATGCCCGCCACGGTGGCAGAGGGAGCTGAAGCGCCCGCACTGGTCGATTGCAGCGCCGCGATCACCTCGTTGATGCGGGCCCGCACGGCAGCGCCTGCGTCGTTGGCAATGACGAAGTTCGGCGTTTGCGCCATCTCAGCGTGCTCCGTTCTCGTTCAAAATCCCTTGCGGGCATTCTCGTTTGAGGCATCGCCAAAAGGCCGCGATGGTCTGTGCCTCATGAACGCAAAGCACGTTCATGCCACCTCATCGGCATAAAGCCGCAGTTGCGAGACGGTGGGCGTGTAGGATGCGTCCCTCGTCGTAAGATAAGCCCGCGCTTGCACCGCGCGCGCCTCGATTTCATGATTGTCGAGACGCCCCCAAGGCCCCCAGGTGGGATTTCCACCTGGATCGTCATCGGTTTCGCGGATCTCGAACAGCACATCGATTTCAGCACCGGCCGCGCCGTCAAAATCAGCCCAGGTATCCATCAGCGCCGTGCGCGCATCGATCCGGTCATTGAGCGCAAGCGCTGCCACACCGATTTCCGAGCGCAAGCGCACCCGTTTCACTGCGCCGAGATCAAGCCCGGCGGCAAAGCCATATTGGCCCTCCATCGCAGCAGCTTGGGTGATGCCGCCGCTGGTCGTCGTGGCGAGCGTCAGATTTGAGCCCACAACCTGCAGGCCCGTTTTTGCCCCCGCAAACCCAGGATCAGCTTGCAGATAGGCCAGTGTCGAGAAGGCCAACACCTGCGCGCCCTTGGTCGAGACCCGCGTCTCTGGCCCTGCGCGCCCGCCACTGTCCTCAGCCCGCAGCAGATATGTGCCCGGCTTCAGC
>NZ_JBASXK010000072.1:0-122121 GCF_049276915.1 Aestuariivita sp.
CTAGCCTAGCGGCCGGTGGCGTCAATGTGCGGAAAAGCTGCGCCACGACGTAACCCATCCGCTACTTGCGCCAAAGCGGCAGGCACTCTAAACCGCTTGAACGCCAATTGCGCAATCCGCCGGAGCCTTAATGCCAACGGACACAGTTCCCCCTCTGCCACGAACCGACACGGTCTATGCCAAATCCAGCGTGCTGCTGGCCTGGCTGTGGCGCGATTACCTCAAGAAACACATCGCGCTTCTGGGGGTCGCTCTGGTCTTCATGGTCATCGAAGGCTCGACGCTGGGGGCGATCAGCTACATGATGCAGCCAATGTTCGACAATGTGTTTGTCCAGCAGGATGGCAGCGCGTTGTGGACGGTGGCTCTGGTGATACTGGGCATCTTCGTGGTGCGTGCGATATCGGGGGTGATCCAGAAAGTGATCCTGACGCGCATCTCGCTGCTGACGGCTGCGGATTTGCGCCTCAGTCTGCTTGGTCATCTGATCCGCCAGGATGGCGGGTTTCACCAGACGCATCCGCCGGGCTTCTTGATCCAGCGTGTGCAGGGCGATGTTGAATCGGTCAATTTCGTCTGGCGCGTGCTGATTACAGGTGCCGGGCGCGATCTGATCTCGCTTGTGGTTCTGATGGGGGTGGCGATCAGCATCGACTGGCGCTGGGCCGCGATTGCCTGCATCGGCACGCCCTTGATGCTGGCTCCGGCTTTTGGCGCGCAACGCTATGTGCGCAAGAAAGGACGCCAGGCACGTGATGTCGGTGCTTCGCTGGCGACGCGGCTGGACGAGATCTTTCATGGCATCGTACCGGTCAAGCTGAACCGGCTGGAAGACTATCAGACGCGCCACTATCGCGCGCAGACGGACAAGTACATCTATTCCGAAACCCGCGCGGCGCTTGGTACGGCAACGATCCCGGGCATGGTGGATCTGATGGGCGGAATAGGCTTCATGTGCGTTCTGCTCTTTGGCGGAGCCGAGATCATCGCCGGCGAAAAGACCGTGGGGCAGTTCATGTCGTTTTTCACGGCGATGGGTCTGGCCTTTGATCCGATGCGGCGGTTGGGGGCCTTGTCGGGCTATTGGCAATCCGCGGCAGCGGCGATCGAGCGGATCAAGGAGCTGATTGATACGCCGATCGTGCTGAAATCGCCCGAAAACCCCGTAGCGCCCCCCACCGGCACGCCGGATGTGCATATTGACAATGTCACGTTCAGCTATGGCGATGCACCGGTGTTGCGCAACTTGAACCTGATTGCAGAGGCTGGAAAGACCACGGCCTTGGTCGGGGCATCCGGTGCGGGTAAATCCACGATTTTCAATCTGTTGACGCGGCTTGTTGATCCACAGCAAGGCAGCGTGAAGATCGGCGGCGTGGCGGTCCATGAGATGTCGCTTGAGGATCTGCGCAACCTCTTTTCCGTCGTCACACAAGAAGCGCTTTTGTTTGACGAGACCCTGCGCGAGAACATTCTCCTGGGGCGCACAGATGTCAGCGAAGAGCACCTGAAACAGGTTCTGGATTCCGCGCATGTGACCGATTTTCTGCCGAAACTGCATGACGGCCTTGAGACGCGCGTCGGCCCGCGCGGCTCGGCCCTTTCGGGTGGTCAGCGTCAGCGGGTTGTCATCGCGCGCGCCTTGCTGCGCAACACTCCCATCTTGTTGCTGGACGAAGCAACCAGCGCGCTGGATGCGCAATCCGAACAGGTGGTTCAGGACGCGCTGGATAAACTGTCGGGCGGGCGTACGACGCTGGTGATCGCACACCGGCTGTCGACCGTGCGCAATGCCGACAAGATCATTGTGATGGATCGCGGCGAGGTCGTCGAGGAAGGCACGCATCAGGATCTGCTGGATCGTGGTGGCGCGTATTCCGACCTCTATCGGTTGCAGTTCCGGGATGGCAAAAAGGTCGTCGATCCCGTGGGCAGCCTGGCCCTGGAACACAAACAACGCGATCTTGACGCGCCCCGCCCGGGTCTGTTGCAACGCATCGGCCAGCGCCTGTTCGGCTGAACCTCAGCGACGGTAGGACTGCACCAGCCGTTCCGGGCTGGTTCCGGCAAAATAGCGCGCCAGCGTCCATAGATTGCGTGCGCCCCGGCGTACCCAGCCTGCCTTGCGATAGCGCTCGGCGCTTGTGACAGCCCGGCATGGGACAGACATCACCGGCACCCGGGCGCGCCGCAGGGCCCGCATCAGGGCCACGTCTTCCATCAGCGGCTGATCCGGGAACCCACCCACACGTTGGTAGTCATGATGCGAGATCAGCATACCCTGATCGCCATAAGGCAGTTTGAAAACAGCGGCGCGCAGATTGGCCCAGCCTGCCACGATCACCGGCATCAGACCGCGCGCGCGAAACGCCAGACGGAAATATCCCACACCCTGCTCTTCGCTCAGATGGGCGGCGACCGCGGTGCTCCAGCCGGTTTCAAGCCGGGTATCGGCATGCAGTACCATGAGCCATGTGCCGCGCGCCAGATCACAGCCCCGTCTGAGTTGCCCTCCACGAGAGGCCGGGCCCTGCACGATCACCGCTCCGGCGGCATCGGCAATCTCAAGCGTGGCATCCGATGAGCCGCCATCGGTGATGATCAGCTCGCGGATAAGCCCGGCATGCAGACCTTCCATCAGGGCTTCGATCACGCGCGGCAGGGTCGCGGCGGCGTCCAGAGTGGGAATAACGATACTGATCTGCGCCTGCACCTGCGATGGCCCCTGTTGCGTCTGCCTGTGGTCCGTATATCTAAACAGGAGATAGCAATGGAGCTAGCCGATGACCACCCGCCGTATCCTTCGTATTTCCGGAACCGAGGCCGAGCATTTTCTGCAGGGACTGATCACGAATGATATCGGACGGCTGGATCAAGGGTTGGTCTATGCGGCGATCCTGACCCCTCAGGGCAAGTACATCGCCGATTTCTTTCTGGCGCGCAAAGATGATGCCATTCTGCTGGACGTCCATGAAAGCCTTGCCGATATGCTGGTCAAGCGCCTGAGCATGTACAAACTGCGCGCCGATGTGGTGATCGAGGACAGCGGATTGCATCTGCAACGCGGCACCGGGGCGGCTCCGGCGGGGGCGCTGAACGATCCGCGCCATGACGCATTGGGCTGGCGCGCTTATGGCGATGCGCCCGAAGGCGACGATGGCAGCGACTGGGACGCGATCCGTGTGGCACATTTGATCCCCGAGACAGGAATCGAGCTGACACCGGATACCTTCATTCTGGAAGCCGGCTTCGAGGCCCTGAATGGCGTGGATTTCCGCAAGGGCTGTTATGTCGGTCAGGAAGTCACCGCGCGCATGAAGCACAAGACCGAACTGCGCAAAGGTCTGGCACGGGTGCGCTGCGAGGGCGCGGCACCGGTCGGCTCGGAGCTGTTTGCAGAGGGCAAGCCCGCCGGCACGCTGTTCACCCAGGCGCATGGGCAGGCAATCGCCTATCTGCGCTTTGACCGCGCACGCGGCGAAATGGTGGCCGCAGACGCCAAGGTCTGGCTGGCAGAAGGCCGCTGAAACAAACGCTTAGCCGGGATTCCAAAACCAAGCGCAAGCGCTTGTTCGAACAGGCAAAAATACCGGCCAAACGGTATACAAAAGTATTCTTCGCAAACCCTCTAGCGTGTCGCAAATAACTCGCTATATGTCGGTTCATGAGCGTTTCCGATGCGAAACTATGTTCACCAAGGGGGCCATACACATGCCGGGTTACAACACTTCGTTCGATCTGAATGTCGAAGATCTTCAACTGATCGAAGACGCGCTGCGGGCGCGCAAGAAAGAGCTGTCGCTTGAGCGGTTGGCGGTTCTGAGCGATGACGGCAAAGCGCCCGAGCAGGTCGATCTGGCGGAAATCGATGCCACCCTCAGCGCCACGCATGTGCTGCTGGGCCGTCTGCACAACCAAAAGGTCTTTTACCGTCCAAAGACGGTTCAGAACACGCCCTACATCGGCGGCTGATCGTCAGGCCCGGCCTCAGAGCTGGGCCATGACCTCGTCCGTGGCTTCGAAGTTGGTGGTGACGCGCTGAACGTCATCATCATCTTCCAGAGCATCCACCAGCTTCATCAGCTTTTGCATGTTTTCCAGATCAAGCTCGGTAGTGGTTGTGGGCCTCCACACCAGCCGGGTCGCTTCGCTTTCGCCAAGTTCGGCCTCAAGCGCCGTGGCCACTTCGTTCAGATCCGTGTCCGCACACCAGATCGAATGGCCATCTTCCGTGCTTTCGACATCCTCGGCACCGGCTTCGATGGCCGCCATCATGATCGTGTCGGCATCGCCTGCCTCGACCGGATAAACCACCTCGCCCTTGCGATCGAACATGAAGGCGACCGATCCGGTCTCGCCCAGGTTGCCGCCGTTCTTGGTAAAGGTCGAGCGCACGTTTGATGCCGTGCGGTTGCGGTTGTCGGTCATCGCCTCGACGATCACGGCCACGCCATTGGGCCCATAGCCCTCATAGCGGATTTCTTCGTAATCATCGCCTTCACCGACCTGGGATTTCTTGATCGCGCGTTCGATCACATCCTTGGGGACCGAGCTGGACTTGGCTTCTTTCACGGCCATGCGCAGGCGCGGGTTCTTTTCAGGGTCCGGGTCACCCATCTTGGCGGCCACCGTGATCTCTTTGGACAGTTTGGAGAACAGTTTGGCCCGCATGGCGTCCTGACGCCCTTTGCGGTGCTGGATGTTTGCCCATTTGGAATGGCCGGCCATGGTGGAATCCCTGTCATCAAAGCTGATTTCTGCGCACATATAGACGCGGGCCGTGCAGGGGTTCAAGACACGGCGCGCGTCACTCGATCCTCAGACGCAGATCAAACGTGGCGTCAGGCTCTGTGCCCGGCTCCCAGGCCTGGCCGCGATGCAGCCGCAACTGCGTGTCACCGCCCAAGATCTTCAGGACAAACACGCGGTGAGAGGCGGCACCCGGGGCGCTGTTAGGCGTCAGGTCATTGCGATCCTCCAGAATTTCGACACCCGCATGATCATCAAAGGACCAGCGCATGCCGGTAGTTGGATTTTCGGGCAGGTGAAGTTCGATCACCTGACCGGCGGAGACAGGGACCTCGCGGCCCCTGTCCTGTTGCGTCACGATGACAAGATCACCAGGCATAGATCTGGTGGATTTCATTATCGCTGCCAATCTCGACATTCACGGTCGCGTTCGTCTGTTCGGCATGTGCGGCCAACATGGTCAGCGCCAGAAAGGAGCTGTCATTGGCATTGCTGAGACGGCGCCAGCCGATCCCCTGCACCGCCGCATAGGCATTGCGGTTGGATGCATTGCACCATGTGGCTGTGATCTTCTTGCCATTGTGCCAGGCGGTCGCGCCCACATCTTCGGCCTCGATCGTCGCATCATTGGGCGGGGTCATCGCCGGGCGGTCCATCCGCTCGACCATGGTTTCGCCCAAGAGGGAATTGACGTCCAAGCTGGGAGCATCGGGTGCCTTATTGAGAGTTTCGGTGCGTTCCATCTCCTGCAGGTCGCCGGGAGCATCGTCAGATTTACGTTTGGCCATCGGAATGGTCCTTTCAAAAATTGAGTTGATTGAAATCGGGTCGCAGATAGCGCTCAGGTCACGTAAACTTCCTGCACCTGATTGCCGTCGATCAACGCACGTACATTGCGGTTGCCCGCCTTGGCCCCGATCAGGTCCGCCAGCATCGCATGTTGCTGAACGTCGCTGGTCGTGACCAGCTTGCGCCAGCCCGTGCCCTGGAAATGCGCCCAGGCATTGCGGCCCGCTTCATTTGCCCAGAGTCCGTTGACCTTGAGGTTGTTGGCCCAGGCCTTGAGCGTGACCGAGTTTGCGCCATATGGCCCGTACCACGTATCGATCTGGCACTGGCCATAGGCGATCCGGAAGAAACCGCCCTCGCCCCAGTTCGATCCCCAGCTGTTCTTGCAGATCCAGCATCCCTGCGCATCATCATAGCCGATGATTTCAACGCAGTGACCGCCCGCCTGATTGCCCGACACATGGCGATACACGCCCGAGCGATAGCTGAAGAAATCCTGGTAGACGATGAAACAGCCCGTGACGGAACCTTTCGTCGCGATCCAGTTCTTGATCGCGGCACGACCGTTCAGCTTGGTCTTGCCGGTCACCTTGGCAATGTTGTTCTGCCAACCGCCGGGCACCGCGCAGGCCTGCTGGTTTCCGGTATAGGGATAGACAGATTCCAGCGTCACACCCTTTTCCTTGGCCTTGTCCAGGGCCTGATCCGGGAACCAGCCATTGGCACAGGTCCGCCCCTCTTCTCCACCGTGGCAATAGAACAGATGCGCCTCGGAGAGATCGAGGTTGAGGTTGGGATTGGCCACCGATCGCTGATAGGTCGTCTCCATCACCGCAGCCACACCATGCGCCACGCAAGAGCCACAAGAACCCTGGTTCTTGACCGGCGTCGTGTAATTCTTGCCGTTCACATTGCGATGGTCGAAAGCCGCAGGTGCTCCGATGCTTTCAGCCGCTATCATGTCAGACGTCACCGTCGGGGCGGCCTTGTCCGCTTTTACGGCCTCATCAAGCGTCATGGCGCCCGGCGGTGGATTAAAGCCCAGGCGGACCCGACGCTCATCCTCGGTCATCATCGCCATATCGGTGCCCGGGTCCATTTCCCAAGGCGCGCCGGCATGTTCCAGATCGGTTTTCAGTTGTTTGAGATCAAGTGCATCAGTCATGTCGTGCCTCCTAAACACAAGTCATGGTTTGACTGTTCCGGGCCCGCAGAAATTGCGAGGTATCCGGACTTGCATTCGGCCGGGAAACGCCCGACCGGGTCTTGGTCTTGAGAAGCGCCCGGAGAAAATTGGAGGGCGCCAGGCCGCTTGAAATCTATGCGGCGTATCATCAGGTTAATCACAGGTGATGCGGTTTCCAAAGGCACGAAATCCTCCATTGCTTTTTCCCAGAGGCCACAACCAGCGAGAGAATCGTTCACAGGGCAACCATCCAGAGGCGCTGTGCTTGCTCTTGTCTGTGCGGGCGTTACAGTGGCCGGGTGACAATGGATCAGATCATCCTTTTCAGCCTGTTTGGTACGGTGTTCGTCCTGCTGGTCTGGGGCAGGTTCCGATACGACCTTGTGGCGTTTTCGGCGCTGATGGTGGGTGTGGTGCTGGGCGTCGTGCCTGTAGATGCGGCCTTTGCCGGGTTCGGCCATCCCGCGACTCTGGTGGTGGCGCTTGTTCTGATAGTCTCTGCCGGGCTGGTGCGCTCGGGGGCGGTTTTTCTGATCACGCGCACCTTGGTGGATTCCTCGCGCTCATTGGCGGGGCATATCGCGCTGATGGGTGGAATCGGCGGTGTGTTGTCGGCTTTCATGAACAATGTCGCGGCCCTTGCGCTGCTGATGCCGGTGGATATTCAGACGGCACGCAAGGCGGGACGCAGCCCGGGTCTCAGCCTCATGCCCCTGTCCTTTGCGACAATCCTTGGCGGGATGGTCACGCTGATCGGCACCCCGCCCAACATCATCATTGCCGCCATCCGCGAAGAGACCCTGGGCGCGCCGTTCAAGATGTTCGATTTCGCGCCCGTGGGCGGTGTCGCGGCGATTGCCGGGATGGCCTTTGTCGCTCTGGTGGGCTGGCGGTTCATTCCGACCCGCCAAACCGAAGTCGTGAGCGCAACTGCGCTGCAGGAGTACATTGCCGAACTGACCGTACCGCAGGACAGCAAGCACATCGGAAAGCGGATCGCCGAACTGGAAGAGACGGCCGAGAAAAACGATGTTGCGATCCTTGGACTCATCCGCGACGGCAAACGGATCTATGGGCGCGCCACCAACATGCGCCTGAAGGCCGGCGACAGTCTGGTGCTGGAGGCCGCGCCTGATGCGCTGGATGAGTTCCGCAGCGCCCTGTCTCTGGCGTTTTCCGATCAGCAGCGCCATGACACGCTGACCGCGGAAGGAGACGGTGTCGATATCGTCGAGATGGTCGCCACCGAAACCTCGCGGATCTCGGGCAAGACGGCGCAAAGCATCGGATTGGCGTGGCGTCAGCGCGCTGTTCTGATGGGCATCGCGCGGCGCGGCCGGAGCATCACCAAACAGGTGCGCAACACCCCCGTGGAACCCGGCGACATCCTTCTGGTGCTGGTTCCCAGGGAGACGGGCGCAGATGTCACGGATTGGCTGGGCTGCCTGCCACTGGCCGAACGGGGCTTGTCGGTCACCGCGGATGAAAAAGTGTGGCTGGCCATCGGGTTCTTTGCCGCTGCGGTCATCGCCGCCAGCCTGGGGCTGATCTATTTGCCGGTGGCTCTGGGGCTTGTTGTGGTTGCCTATGTGCTGGCGCGGATCGTGCCCTTGTCCGAGCTTTATACCCATATCGAATGGCCTGTGGTCGTGCTGCTGGGGTCGATGATCCCGCTGGGGGCGGCTCTGGAAACATCGGGCGGCACCGCATTGATCGCCAACAGCCTGATATCACTGACCGAGGGCCTGCCTGCATGGGCAATCCTGACGGTTCTGATGGTGGTGACCATGACTCTGTCGGATGTGTTGAACAACACCGCCACGGCCATTGTCGCCGCCCCAGTCGGCATCACCATGGCGCAAAGCCTGGGCGTGTCCCCTGACCCGTTCCTGATGGCGGTGGCCGTCGCTGCTTCGGCGGCATTCCTGACACCCATCGGGCACAAGAACAACACGCTCATTCTGGGGCCTGGCGGCTATGAGTTTGGCGATTACTGGCGTCTGGGGATCTGCGTCGAGATCATCGTGATCGCCACGGCGATTCCCATGATCCTGATCGTCTGGCCGCTTTGACAAGAACAGACGGACCAGGCTGAGACCTTTGATGCCGGCAGGTGCGGACTTGTGGACAAGACTAGACCCTGTCCTGTTTTCAAGGCCTTAGGGCGGAAAGCTCAAGAACCGATCAGGCAATGGCTTCGGACCGTCCCGCGTTGCGGCCCGAGAACAGGCAGCCGCCCAGAAACGTCCCTTCAAGCGCGTTATAGCCATGATACCCGCCGCCGCCGAACCCCGCGACTTCTCCAGCCGCGAAGAGGCCCGGCACCACCTGCCCGTCTGCGCCGATCATCTGGCTGTCGAGATTGGTCTGCAATCCTCCCAATGTCTTGCGGGTCAGGATATGCAGCCTGACCGCGATTAGCGGTCCATTGGCCGGATCTAGGAACTTGTGAGGTTTGGCGGTGCGCACGATGCGATCCCCGCGATACTGGCGCGCGGCATTGATCGCATTGACCTGAACATCCTTGGCGAACGGGTTGTCGATCTGTGCATCGCGCGCTTCGATCTGGGCGCGCAGTCTGGCCTCGTCAATCAGATTGCCGCCGGCGATCTGGTTCATGCCACGCACCAGACCTGCCAGGTCATTGGCGACGACGAAATCCTCGCCCTTGTCCTTGAACGCTTCGACTGGGGGCGTGGCCTTGCTACCTGACAGAATGCGTTGGCGGATCACGTCCTTCCATGATTTCCCCGTAAAATCAGGGTTTTGCTCGGATCCGGACAGGGCGAATTCTTTTTTGATGACCTTCTGGGTCAAGACGAACCAGCTGTAGTCATGACCTGTCTCAAGGATCGCCTTCAGCGTCGAGAGGCTGTCAAAACCCGGCAAGGCCGGGGGCGCGAAACGGTTGCCCATCGCGTCAAACCACATCGAAGAGGGCCCGGGCAGAATGCGGATGCCGTGACCGGGCCAGATTGGATCCCAGTTCTTGACGCCTTCGGTGTAATGCCACATCCGATCCCCGTTGATCAGATGCCCGCCCGCATGGCGCGCGATGTCGATCATGCGCCCGTCCACATGGGCCGGAACACCTGCGATCATGTCCTTGGGCGCAGGTCCCAGGCGTTCCTCGGGCCAGGATTTGCGCACCATCTCGAAGTTACCGCCGATGCCTCCCGAACTCACGATGACCGAAGGTGCCAAGATCTCGAACTCGCCGATGGCGTCGCGATTGGTTTGCTGGCCACGGGCGGCCTGATCTTCGTGCAGAAGCGTGCCGGACACTCCGGTGGCAGCGCCATTTTTCATAATGATACGGTCAACTTGGTGACGAAACTTCAGGCTGATGCGTCCAGCTTTGACATGGGCGCGCACCCGCGCCTCGAAGGGCTCCATCGTGCCCGGTCCCGTGCCCCAGGTGATGTGGAAGCGCGGCACGGAATTGCCATGCCCATCGGCAAAGGATCCGCCCCGTTCGGCCCAGCCGACAATCGGAAACCAGCGCATGCCCATGCCGTGCAGCCAGCTGCGCATCTCGCCTGCGGCGAAGTCGAGATAGGCCTCGGCCCATTTGCGCGGCCAGTGATCTTCGTCGCGATCAAAGCCTGCGCTGCCCATCCAGTCCGACCGCGCAAGCGCGTGGCTGTCGCGGATGCCCATGCGGCGTTGCTCGGGGGTGTCGATCATAAAGAGACCGCCAAGGGACCAGAACGCCTGCCCACCAAGGTTTTGCGGGCCTTCCTGATCCAGCAGGATCACCGATTTGCCGCGATCTCCAAGTTCGGCTGCGGCGACCAGGCCGGCAAGCCCGCCGCCGACGATGATGACATCTGCGCTGTCCATCTTCTGCCCTCCCGTCGGGATGCCCGTTCGGCACCTCAAACGCATTGATGGTGAAATTGACCGTTTTGTACCTGTTCTGACAGGTGGTTTGTACAAAACGATAGGGGGCATTGAGGGCCCCTGGCAATCATGACGCCGCGACCGGGGCCGGATTCGCGCGCATGTTCGGTATCGGCTACGGCTTGACCTCACCCTGGATACCGGTGACCTTCCGCGTCGCATGCGACGCGGGTTCTGATACGGATTGAACGCAGAAGGATCGCGCCTTCACAGGGAGAAGACCATGGGCCTTTACGAGCAACTTCAAGAACACCAGGAACAGGAAAACCCCCTGCGCGTCGGCGTCATCGGTGCGGGGAAATTCGGAACGATGTTCCTGGCTCAGGCCCTGCGCATTCCCGGCGTTCATGTCGTGGGTGTCGCCGACCTGCGGATCGATGTTGCAAAATCCAACATGGTTTACGCCGGCTGGTCCGCCGAACAGATCGAAGCCTCATCGCTGGACATGGCGCTCTTGTCCGGTGCGACCCATGTCGGGCAGGACGCGATGGCGATGATCAATCACCACGGGATCGAGATCATCATCGAATGCACCGGCAACCCGGTGATCGCGGTGGATCACGCGCTGGCGTGCTTTGCTGCCGGCAAGCATGTCATCTCGGCCACGGTCGAGGCGGACGCGGTCTGCGGTGCCGCGCTTGTGGCCCGGGCAAAGGCGGCGGGTGTCATCTATAGCCAGGCTTACGGCGATCAGCCCGCCATGACGGTCGAGCTGGTAGATTGGGCGCGCACCTGCGGCTTTGAGGTTGCCGCCGCCGGACGTGGCCACAAGTGGAAGCCGGAATACCGCTTTTCCACGCCGGATACGGTCTGGCAATATTGGGGCGTCACCGCAGAAAAGGCCGAACGCGGCCGGTTGAACCCCAAGATGTTCAACAGCTTTCTGGACGGCACCAAACCGGCCATTGAAAGTGCAGCGATTTCCAATGCCACGGGGCTGAATGCGCCCACCCACGGGCTGACATACCCTTCGGGCGCAATCGACGATATCGCAAGCCTGATGCGTCCGCGCAGCGCGGGCGGCGTGCTCGAGGACAGCGGCATGGTCGAGGTCATCTCGAGTTTTGCGCCAGATGGGTCGATGATTGCGAATGATATTCGTCAGGGCGTGTGGGTCGTGGTCAAGGCAACATCGGACTATGTCAGGAACTGCTTTGAGGAATACATGGTCTCGACCGACGACAGCGGCCTTTACTACTGCAACTTCAAACGCTTTCATCTGATCGGACTGGAGCTGGGTTTGTCCGTTGGATCGGTCGGGATCCGCAAGGAAGCCACCGGTACCAGCAAGGAGTTCCGCTCGGATGTCGTGGCGGTCTCGAAGAAAGACCTGAAGGCGGGCGAGATACTGGACGGTGAAGGCGGCTATTGCGTTGCGGGTCAATTGCGCCCCAGCCGGATTTCAGTGCCGATGCGCGCCCTGCCCCTGGGACTGACCGGCGAGATCAAGCTGATCCGGGATGTGCCTGTCGATACCATCCTCACCTATGATGACGTCGAGATCGATGAAAGCCTCAATGCCGTCAAGCTGCGCCGGGACTGCGAGGCGATGGTCTAGCCCGGGGCAGTCCCCGGCGGTTGACCTTTCGCCAGCGCCGGGGGCCCTGATCTTGTCCAAAGCCCCGGGGCATGTCTTCAGAGCGGCCAGATGAAGGGGATGATGGCCGAGGCCAGCACCCCGATGCTGAGGTTCAGCGGGATGCCGACGCGCATGAAATCGGTAAAGCGATATCCGCCGGGCCCATAGACCAGCATATTGGTCTGATACCCGATGGGCGTTGCAAATGATGCCGAAGCGGCCACCATCACCGCCACCACCAGCGGGCGCGGATCAATGCCCAGCGCCGTCGCGAGGCCGATGGCGATGGGGGTGACGACCACGGCCACGGCATTGTTGGAGACCAGTTCGGTCAGAACCGAGGTCAGCAGATAGATCGCCCAGATGATCAGGAACGGCGGCAGGTTTGCGACATAAGGGGCCAGCGCCTCGACGATCAAACGCACCGCCCCCGAGGCTTCGAGAGCAGCCCCCACGGCAAGCATCGAAAAGATCAACGCCAGAAGCCGCCCGTCAACAAAGGAAAAGGCCTCATCCGCGTCGATGCAGCGGGTCAGCAGGACAATCGCCACAGCCAGGATCGACAGGAAAAAGATCGGCGCGACCCCCAGGGCCGCCAGGACCACGATCCCCGCGAGGGCAGCCAGCGCAATCGGGGCCTGCCCGCGGCGGTATTCACGCTCGGAGGGGTGCGAGACATCCGCCATGTCCATTTCCGCGGCAAGGCGCTGGATATCGCCCGGTGCACCTTCCAGCAGCAGCGTATCGCCGACGCGCACAACCAGGTCATCAAGCTGGCGCCCGATGTTCTGGTTGCGCCGGTGCATGGCCAGCACATAGACGCCGAACCGCCGCCGGATGCGCAGGGACCCAAGGCTGCGCCCCACCATCTTGCAGCCCGGCGTGATCAGCACTTCGACGGTTGTTGTCTCGACAGCCGATACCTGATCCACGCGCTTGAGCGATTTGTTGCGCTGCAGGCTCAGCAATTCGGCCATGCGCGTGCGCAGCACCACCCGATCGCCGACCTGAAGCTCGACGCCCTGCAGATTGCGCCTGAGCGACACATCGCCCCGCACCACGTCGATCAGACGCACGCCTTCGCGTTTGAAAAGCTGCACGCCCAGCACCTCGCGCCCGATCAGGTTGGACTCCGGCGGGATGACGGCCTCGGTAAAGAACTTCATCTGCGAGCGATCACTCAGCAGGGTCGCCATGCTGTCGCGATCCGGCAGAAGGCGCGGACCTACAAAGCGCATATAGATCATGCCCCAGGCGACCAGAACGATGCCCAGCGGCGTGACTTCGAAAATCGTGAACGGAGCCAGGCCCTGGGCGCGCGCCACACCATCCACCAGCAGGTTGGTCGATGTCCCGATCAGGGTCAGTGTGCCCCCCAGAATGGCCCCATAGCTGAGCGGAATCAGCAACTTGCTGGCCGACACGCCCAATGTGCGCGCAAGCTGAACAAAGACCGGGATCATCACCACCACCACCGGCGTGTTGGACACGACCGCCGACGCCAGCACCACGAAACCCATCAACAGCGCAATGGCCAGTTTCGGATTTGTGCCGGCCTGTCTTTCCGCCTGTCTTGTGAACGCGTTAAGCGCCCCGGTGCGCACCAGTGCGCCCATGATGATGAACATCGCCGCAATCGTCCAGGGTGCGGGGTTGGACAACACCTGCAAGCCCGCCTCATAGGGCAGGACACCCAGCACCAGCATCATCGCAACGCCGCTGAGGGCGACCACTTCGGTGGGGAAGGTTTCGCGCAGGAACAGCACGAACATGCCCGCCACGATGGACAGGGTGACAATCGCCGCCGTGGTCTCGCTCAGTTCAAGAAAACCCATCTGCGTTCCGATGCATGATTTTTCAGCGGCCAGTTTCGTCCAGCTTGACAGGTACGGCAAGCGCCGGGGTCCGTCGCGGCTGAACCAGAAAGACACCGGCCAGGATCAGGCCGGCGGCGAGCCAGAAATAGGGAGAATAGCTTTCGGACAAGATCACCATGGCCCAGAATATGCCGGTTGCGGTAACCGCATATCCCACCTGTGCGGTGAAAACCGAACCGGCGCGCCCCACCAGCCATACATATGTGGCATAGATCACCGCATGGATAAGTGAAGAGGCGATCAGCGCGACTTCGGGCGCGCCATAGGGGCGGATCGGGTTGATGAAGGCACCGGTGCCCAGCGCCAGCGGGCACACGATGACCATGCCGACAAGCGAGGCCCCCAGAATAACCTGGATGGCGTCCAGACCGCCCAGACCCCAGCGCGCGACATAGTTCCCCTCGAAGGCGTAAAACACCACCGCGATCATCGACACCGCCACCCAGGGCAGCATGGCAGGATCGGGCAGGCTTGCCCTGGGCAGAACCAGCACCAACACTCCGATCAGCCCGAGGCAAAGGCCGGCAAAGCGGCGCGGCTCGAACCGCTCCAGGCTCAGCAACAGGGCGATGGGAAAGGCCGCCATCGGCACCAGCGACATCAGCACCGATTGCACGCCCGCGGGCAGATGGATCAGCGCCTGATAGGACGCGGCATTGGGCACGACGGTGCCGATCAGCGCGATCACCGCATATACACGCAAGGCCGCCGGCGTGAGCGACAGCCTGCGCCCCCTGATCGCGCAATACGCGCCAAGCACGAAAGCCGAAATCAACAGTTGCCAGAAGATCAGGCCGAAATGGCGATACCCGGTGCTGACGGCAATCTTGGACAAGGGTTGCGTCAACCCCCAGCCGGCCCCCATGATCAGCAGGACGCCGGTGAAGAACACCAGCTCCCTGCGGCTCACGGAGCGGCCTCCTGCAAACGCCCTCCGACGCGCACCATGGCAATGGATTTCGCCAGACCCGAGCGGTCCTCGGTCTCGACAAAGACGCCCGACAGGGTCGCCTCACCCAGGGCCGGGTTGAAGCGCGCCTTCGGCATCCCGGTGATGAAGCGGCGGAGGGGTTCTTCCTTGTCCATGCCGATGACCGAATTGTAATCGCCACACATCCCGGCATCACTGAGATAGGCGGTACCGCCAGGCAGGATCTGCGCATCGGCGGTGGGCACATGGGTATGGGTTCCCACAACCAGGCTGACGCGGCCATCACAATAGTGCCCCATCGCCATTTTCTCCGAGGTGGCCTCGCAATGCATATCGACAATCGCGGCCTGCACCATGCCGCCGGGCGGATGGGCTTTGAGCACCGGCTCCAGCGCCGAAAAGGGATCATCAAAGGGCCGCTTCATGAACACCTGGCCCAGCACCTGCGCCACCAGCACCTTGCGCCCGCCAGGCGCGTCAAACACCCGGTAGCCGCGCCCCGGTGCCCCCTTGGCATAGTTCAGAGGCCGCAGAATGCGCAGGTCCTGCCCGATGGCCTGCATCATGTCCTTCTGGTCAAACGCATGATCGCCCAGCGTGACGCAATCGGCACCGGCATCGAACAGCCCCTTGGCGTGTTCGCCGGACAGACCCATGCCATTGGTTGCGTTCTCGCCATTGACGATCACGAAATCCAGCCGCCAGTCCCGGCGCAACCGCGGCAGATGCGTGGCCACCCCGGTGCGGCCCGATCGGCCCATCACATCGCCCAGAAACAGAATTCTCATGTCATCCCACGTAAAGCGGCCATGCCATCCGGGCAAGCCGGGAAATCACCGGCCCCCTCTCTTTCTGGTCTGAAATACCCCGGGGGAGGCGCAGCCGGGGGCAGAGCCCCCGTGATCCCGCCCTCAGCGCATGCCCAAGGCTTCCTTGTACATCTCCAACACCGCCTCTTCTTCTGCGATATCGTCGGAATCGCGCTTGCGCAGGGCGATCACCTTTCGCATGACGCGGGTGTCATAGCCGCGGCCCTTGGCTTCGGCCATGACCTCTTTCTGCTGATCAGCGATGTCCTTTTTCTCGGCCTCCAGCCGTTCGAAACGTTCGATGAACTGACGCAGCTCATCTGCGGTAACGCGGTAGGTGGCATCGGTGGAGGTATCGGACATGAAGCGGCTCCCAGAAAATCAGGTGACAGAGTGAAGCCCGTTCGTACCCGCGCGCGCCATGCGTCGCAAGACGCAGAATCACTCCGGCGCGTCGTTATCGCGCCTTGATAGAACCTTGCAGCAGCGCTACGCATGAGTGGCTTTGGTTCGACGGGGCGACTCGTCGTTAAAGGGAACGTGGTGCGGCTGGTGACGGCCAACTCCATGACTGCCCCCGCAACTGTAGGCGGATAGCGAGGCCGGAACATGCCACTGTGTGCCCGATCGGGAAGCACGGGAAGGCCCGGTCAAGCGATGACCCGCAAGTCAGGAGACCTGCCAGGGCGCTCACCTTCATTCAGCGCGGGGCGTGCTGAGATGAACGGAGCCTAGGCCCGGAATGGTGACGCAACATCGCACCGTTTGGGCAAGGACCATCCTTTCCAAACCGACCTGAACACATTGTCTGGAAAGGACACCACCACATGAAACGATTGCTGACATCCGCGTCTTGTCTGGCTTTGAGCCTGTCGGCTCAGCCGGTCTTTGCCCAAGACGCTCTTGATCTTGGCGTGATCTCTGTCACCGCCGCCGCCGAACCTCTTGAGATCCTGCGCACCGGTACCTCGGTCGAGGTGCTGGGGGCCGATGATGCGCTTGTCGTGCCGGGCGATGTGCAACTTACAGATGCCCTGCGCCGCATTCCCGGCGTCAGTGTCTTGCAGAACGGCCCCGCCGGCACGGCGGCAACTGTGCGCATTCGAGGCGCGCAGGAACGCTATTCGGCGGTTTATGTCGATGGCATCAAGGTGAATGACCCCTCTTCGACCTCGGGCGAGTATGGCAATTTCGGAGCCTTCGGCATCGGGGCCCTGGCCGGCGTCGAGATCCTGAAAGGGTCTCAATCGGCGCTTTATGGCGGTTCGGCGGTGGTCGGTGTGATCAATGTGTTCACCCTGCCGGATCTGGATGGCCCTGATGGTGTCCAACAGCGCGCCGAACTGATGTTCGGCAGCTTCAACACCGTGGCCGGAGCCTATTCCTATAGCCGCAAAAGCGGGGACTGGAGCGTGGCTTTTGGCCTTGCGACGGCGCAAAGCGACGGGTTTTCGGCGGGCGACGAAAACCTTGGGAATACTGAAAATGACGGGTTTCGCGAAACCCGGCTGAGTTTCGGGGCTGCCTATCAGGCCAGCGACAGCATCAGCATCGGCATGAACGGGTTTTACTCGACGGGCGAGTCCGATTTCGACGAAGGCACAGGTACGGGTCCGGTCGATGGCACACCCGGCGATGAAACCGCAAGCCGCGATGAAATGGGCCTGCGCCTGTTTGCAAAGATCGACGCGGGTGGCATGTGGAGTCACGAGGGATCGGCCTCGTACTTCAATGTCGACCGCCGGCTGTCATCCGTAACCGTGGCTCCGGGCAGTTTCCAGCCGTTTACCAGTCAGTTCGAGGGCGAGCGCCAGCGCTTTGACTGGCAATCGAATGCCCAGATCAACCAACAGGTTCGTCTGTCCATGGGCGCGGATTTCGAAAAGCTGATCTCGAAATCCAGCTCCATTCCGGGGGGCAGCGCAGCCACCTATAACCGCGGGCTGTTTGCCGAGGTGCTCTATAGCCCCACCAATGACCTCGATATCATCGGCTCGGTGCGCTATGATGACAACTCGCAATTCGGAGACGCCACCACCGGTCGGCTGGCGGTCAGTTATCGCCCAAACGATGCGCTGACCCTGCGCGGTGTTCTGGCCACGGGATTCCGCCCGCCGGTACCCGGCGAGCTCTTCGCGTCCTTCCCGGACCCGCTCTATCCGTTCTTCGGCAATCCGAACCTTGCGCCTGAGGACAGCCAGAGTATCGAACTGGGCTTTGACTGGGCATTCAGCCCCAATGCTGTGGTCAGCGCGACGCTGTTTCGCAACGAGATCGACAATCTCGTGCAATTCGCCCCCTGCCCTGTGACGATTGATTTCGTGCTGTTCTCTTGTGATCCCGGCACATTCTCGACACTGGCCAACACAGCTGGAACCACCACCTTCGAAGGTCTCGAGTTCCAGTATGCCCATGCGTTTTCCGATCGCGTGGCTATGACGCTGGCCTATACCTATCTGGATGCGGCCACGGCCACCGGTGCCTTGCTGCCTCGGGTCGCGGAACATGAGCTGTTCGTGGGTCTGGACCTGAGCCTGACTGACCGGCTGGCAAGCCAGTTGGCCATCACCTACATGGCCGACCGGGCACCGGACACAGCGCCGGTGCAGCAACTGCCCGATTTCACCGTGGTGGATCTGAGTTTCACCTATGACGTGAGCGACACGACCGAGGCCTATGTGGCGGTGAAGAACCTGTTTGATGAACAATATCAGCAGGTCGCAGGTTATGGCGCGGCGGATCGCTCGATTTATGTCGGGGTCCGTGCGAATTTCTAGGCTCATATGCACCCTGACGGCGCTGCTTCTGGGCAGCGCCGCGGGCACAGCTATGGCCGCAGAACAGCCCCGGCGGGTGGTGTCCATCAACCTTTGCACCGATCAGCTGGCCTTGTTGCTGGCTGATGAGGGACAGCTGATCTCGGTCAGCAAACTGGCGCATGATCCGCAGAGTTCCGCCTTGTTCGAGGCGGCACGCGCGCTGCCCGGCAACGGATCGCGCGCCGAGGAGGTCTATCTGCTGGAGCCTGATCTGGTTCTGGCGGGGACGTTCACGGATGCATCCACCGTTCAGATGCTGCGCAGCCTGGGCATAAGGGTCGAGATTTTTGCGCCGGCCCGGTCTCTTGCGGAAATCGCCGAGCGGATGCGCCAGATGGGGGCCGCCTTGGGGCGCGAAACAAGGGCAGAGGCGCAAGTGGCCGCCTTTGAGGCCGAGTTGGCCGCGCTGACGGTGGCGATGCGTCCAAGGCCGCGCGCGGCACTTTACTATGTCAACAGCTACACCGCCGGGGACCGGTCGCTGGCCTCGGACATTCTGAAGATCGCGGGCTTTGACAATGTCGCCTCTGAACTGGGTCTGGATTGGGGTGGTGTTCTGCCGCTTGAGACCCTGGTGATGCTGGCCCCGGATGTCATCATTCAGGGGCGCGATTATCCCGGGCAGGCGCGCGCCGAAGATACTCTGCATCACCCTGCGCTGGCGTCGCTGCGTGGCACATTGCAGGCCGGAGAGCTGACGGATCGCGACTGGATCTGCGGCACGCCACAGGTTCTGAGCGCGATCCGTGACATGCGCGATCTGCGCCTGTCGATGGAGGACCTGCAATGAGGGTGGCGCTGGGCCTGGTCGCCCTGTGCGGGGTGTTGTTCGTGATGTCTCTGGTCTCGGGACAGGTGACGGCGGGCATCGGGGAAAGCCTGTCTGCGCTGTTTGCGCGCGATGGTCTGCCGCTGAGCGTGGTGATGCAGGAAATCCGCCTGCCGCGCGCGCTTCTGGCGGTGATGGTTGGCGCGTCGCTGGGCATGGCCGGAGCGGCGATGCAGGGTTTGCTGCGCAATCCGCTGGCCGAGCCGGGGCTGATCGGGGTGTCCGGCTCTGCTGCTTTGGGTGCGGTTCTGGCGATCCAGACCGGGCTCAGCCTGCTGTTCCCGCTGGCCCTGCCGCTGGCGGCTTTGGCCGGGGCGGTCATCGCGGTGCTGCTTATTCTGACGCTGGCGGGTCCGCGCGGGGCCTCGATCACGCTGATCCTTGCCGGTATCGCGATTTCGGCGCTGGCGGGCGCGCTTACCTCGCTGGTGCTGAACCTGTCACCCAATCCGTTCGCCGCAGCCGATATCGTGTTCTGGATGATGGGCTCATTGGCGGACCGTTCGTTCACGCATGTCTGGCTGGCGTTGCCCTTCATGGGGCTGGGCTGGGTGCTGCTGGCTCTGTGTGGTCGGGGTCTGGATGCCCTGACCCTGGGCGAAGACGCGGCCGAGGCGATGGGGATCAACCTGACCCGGTTGCGCCTGATGCTGGTGATCGGCACCGCGTCGGTTGTGGGGGCGGCCACGGCGGTGGCGGGAGCGATTGGCTTTGTCGGGCTGGTGGTGCCGCATCTGCTGCGCCGTTTCGTGGGCGCGCGGCCTTCGGCCCTGCTCTGGGCCTCGGCGCTTGGCGGGGCGGCGCTGGT
This sequence comes from Aestuariivita sp., assembly GCF_049276915.1. Lineage (NCBI taxonomy): Bacteria > Pseudomonadati > Pseudomonadota > Alphaproteobacteria > Rhodobacterales > Paracoccaceae > Aestuariivita > Aestuariivita sp. The sequence goes on from NZ_JBASXK010000072.1 coordinate 20,280, forward strand.
GCTGGCGGCGGATATCGCGGTGCGGGAAATCCTGCCGCAGCGCGATCTGAAGCTGGGCGTGCTGATGGCGCTGGTGGGAGCGCCGCTGTTTCTTCATCTGATTTTCAAGACGCGCAAGGAGATGGCATGACCCTGCTTGCGCTGGAAAGATTGACGGTGCGCCGGGGCGATTGCCCGGTGGTTGACGCGGTTTCCCTGAACATCGCACAGGGCGAATGCGTTGGCCTGATCGGCCCCAATGGCGCGGGCAAAACCACGTTGCTGCGCGCGGCACTTGGGTTGATGGCACATGAAGGACGCTCTTCATTGACCCAAATGAGCGCCCCCGAGCGCGCCCGCCATGCCGCCTGGATGCCGCAATCGCGCGAGATCGCCTGGCCGGTGACGGTCGAGACGCTGATCGCCCTGGGGCGCATTCCGCATTTGCCGCGCGGTGCCAGGCCCGGTGCGCAGGATCAGCGCGCCATTGACGCCGCGATCCATCGCATGGGGCTGGAGGGCTTTCGTCATCGCACCGCCACGCAGCTGTCGGGCGGCGAGCAGGCCCGCGTGCTGATCGCGCGGGCTCTGGCGCAGGATACCGCGCTTTTGCTGGCAGATGAGCCGATTGCCGGTCTGGATCCGGCCAGCCAGATCGCGACGATGCAGGTGTTTGCAGGCCTCGCGCGCGAGGGGCATGCGGTTCTGGTGTCGCTGCATGATCTGGGGCTGGCGGCGCGTCACTGCTCGCGGTTGCTGATGATGCATGCGGGAAAGTTGATTGCCGATGGTCCACCGCGCGAGGTTCTGACACCCGAGAATATCGAGCATGGTTTCGGCATCACCGGCTTTTGGGCCGATACCGATCACGGTCCGGTCTTTCAGCCGCTGGAGGTGACGGGATGAGCATCACGCTTGAGCGCCCCTGGCTGAGTTTCGATCTTGACGGCCAGCACCGCATCCTGAGCTGGTCCCTGACCCGACCCGGCTTTGTCACTGCGCGCAAGATCCTGTGGCGCGAGGTGCGCAATGCCGATCTGCCGCAGGATTTCGATGTGGAGGGCTGGCTGCGCCGCGAGCTTGCGCAGCGCGGAGACAGCGATGCGGTCACCTTGCTGACCTCTCGGGATCTGGATGCCTATGAGGTGGCCCGCGCTTTTGTCGAGGGTGTCACGGCAGAGTGCATCGCCACGGTGGGTCTGTCCAACGCCGAGCGGATCGGCACAAGGCTGGATCGCTCGGGCAAGGATTGGGGCACGATCAACATCGCCGTCCGGGTGAGCCAGCCGCTGGCGGATGCTGCCCTGATCGAGCTGATCTCGATCATCGCGCAGGCGCGCACGACCGCCGTGATCGACATGGCCCACACATTGCCCACGGGCATAACGACAGGAACCGGCACCGACTGTATCGCCATCGCCGCGCCTGCGGGGGATGCGCCTTTTGCGGGCATGCATACCGCCGTGGGTGAAGCAGTGGGGCGCGCGGCCCATGACGCGGTATGGGCCGGGGCGCGCATCTGGATGGACCGCGTGCGCCGGGAAGGGGTGGTCTGATGCCCTTTCCACCCGAGCGCATCGTGTGCCTGACTGAAGAAACGGTCGAAACCCTGTATCTGCTGGGGCAGGAAGACCGCATTGTCGGCGTGACCGGCTATGCGGTGCGCCCTGCTCGCGTGCGGCGCGAAAAACCCCGCGTGGGGGCGTTCACCTCGGCCGATGTGCCCAAGATCCTTGCGCTGCAACCGGATCTTGTTCTGACATTTTCAGATCTGCAGGCCGATATCGCGGCCGATCTTATTCGCAAGGGCATCGCGGTTCATGCCTTCAACCAGCGTTCGGTGGCTGAAATCCTCGACATGATCCGCATGCTGGGTTCCCTGACCGGCACCAGCGCGCGTGCCGATGAGATCGTGGCGCGCTTCAACACCCGTGCCGCGCAATTGCGCGCGACCCAGCGGGAGACACGACCTGCGGTCTATTTCGAGGAATGGGATGATCCGCCGATTTCCGGCATCGCATGGGTATCCGAGCTGATTGAACTGGCCGGGGGGCGGGATGTTTTCGCGCAATTGCGCCGCGAACAGGGGGCCAAGGCGCGCATCCTTGATCCTCGGCAGGTGATTGACGCCAGACCGGACGTGATCCTTGCCTCCTGGTGCGGCAAGAAGGTGCGTCCGGAAAAGATCGCCGCCCGCGCCGGCTGGAGCGACATTCCTGCCGTTGCGAGCGGGCGTATCGTTGAAATAAAGTCTCCCTTGATCCTTCAGCCGGGGCCCGGTGCCCTGACGGATGGGCTGGAGGCGATTGTGAGCGCCCTTTGGGGCGAAGGAGCGGGCATATGATCCCTCAGGAAATGAACGAGTTTCTGGATCGCGGCGGTCCGGCGCTTTGGCTGATTGCAGCGCTCAGCGTGCTGACGCTGGCCCTGATCCTGTGGAAGATCTGGCGGTTTTCGCTGATGGGGGCCTGGTCGGGGCGCGCCACCGAACAGGCGATCCAGCTTTGGGTCAAGGGGGACGCGCAGGCAGCAATGCAGACCGTTGCCGGGCGTCAGTCCTTGCGTGCGCGACTTGCGCATACCGCGATGAAGGCCCGGCTGGATTCGGGTTTGGACGATGCGGCGGCGCGCGAAGAGACCACCCGTGTGGCCCGCGCCGATCTGGCGGATGCGCGGATTGGCCTGCGCGCATTGGAGCTGATCGCCACCATCGCGCCGCTGATCGGCCTGCTGGGCACGGTTCTGGGCATGATCGACGCGTTTCAGGCCTTGCAGGCTTCGGGCAACCGCGCAGATCCCACGATCCTTGCCGGGGGCATCTGGGAGGCTTTGCTGACCACGGCCGCAGGCATGGCCGTGGCGATCCCCGCCGCCATGGCGCTCAGCTGGTTTGACAGTGTGGTCGAGCGTCTCCAAAGCGATATGGAAGACGCCGCAACGCGCATATTCCTGGCCCGGAGTGCGCGATGATGTTTGCTTTCGCCCCGCCTGCGGCCCGGCGCAGACCCAGCCTGACACCGATGATCGACGTGGTGTTCCTGCTGTTGGTGTTTTTCATGCTGGCCGCGCGGTTCGGGCAGGACATGGCGATTCCCTTGACCGGCGGGACTGGCGTCGAACGCTGGGAAGGCGCGCCGCGCCTGCTGGAGTTGAGCGATGACGGCCTCAGGCTGAACGGTCAGCCCGTGACCCCCGAGGGGCTGACGGGGCAGCTGGGTGCCTTGATGCCCGCGCCGGATGCGCCGGTGATCCTGCGGGCAACGGGGGCCGCGGATCTGACGGCGCTGACCGCCCTGCTGGATCGCTTGCGTGCGGCCGGTATCCGCAATGTCGTGCTGGTGGAGTGACGCAGATGAATTTCGCACCCGCACGCCCCGCACGCCGCCCAGCCGAAAACATCGTGCCAATGATCAACGTGGTTTTCCTGCTGCTGATCTTCTTTCTGATGACCGCGCAGATCACGGCATCCGTGCCGTTTGACGTCGTGCCACCTGCGTCGCAAAGCGATACCCGCGCTGATGGGGTGGCCACGCTGAATGTTTCGGCCGAAGGCGGGTTGTATTTTGCCGGGCAGTCCGATGAGGCGGTCTGGCCGCTGCTGTCGGCGCTTGAGCCGCAAACCGCGATCCTGATCCGCGCCGATGCGGCGTTTTCTGCCAGTGGGCTGACTGCTCTGATCAATCGACTGGCCGAATTGGGTGCGCAGAACATCTCGCTCGTGACCGAGGCAAGCGGGTGATGCGTCTGATCGAGGTGATCATATTCGTGTCGGTGGCCGCAGGAGTCCATGTGGGCATCTGGGCGGCATCGCCACAACCGGGAAGCGCCCCCCTGGGAGGCGACGGCGGAGAGGCGACGATCTCACTGGAGCCGGCCAGCGCCAATGTCGTCGAGATGGTCAGCACCTGGCAGCGCGCGCCCGCGCTTGTGCAGCAGATCACACCTGTCGCCCTGCCCGTCCCGCAGATCGAGGCACCGGCGCAGCATGCCGCCCTCACCCCGGTCCCCAAACCGGTCTTGCCGCAGCGCCCGGCCCTGCCCGAACAGGGCAGCCTGCCGCAGGTCGCTCCGCCCCCGCAGCCACCAAGCCCACCAAGCACGGCACTTGCGAAACCCGCCACGCCGCAACCGCCAGCCGATCCGCGGCCAATGGCGCGGGGTGACACGCCGCCTCAGGCTCCACAGCCCGTGCAGCCGACCCAGCCCGAACGTTTCGATACACCGCGCGCGGATACCGTGCCCCCTGCGCCGCGTCCGCCATCGCAGGCACAACCCAAGGCACAGGCCTCGGGCCAGCCGGTGCCCAAGGCCCCGAAGGGCAACAGTGCGCAGGGCCAGTCACAGACCGTGGCGCGCGGCGTGGCGGATACCTCGGCCTTGCAGGCCCAATGGGGTGCTCGCATCCAGCGCAAGGTGCATCGCAACCTGGTGTATCCAAGGGGCGTTTCAGAGAGCGGGACCGCGCGCGTGGCGCTGACGATCGATCAGAGCGGACGGTTACGCGAGCTGCGGCTGGTGCGCTCCTCCGGGGTTGCGGCTCTGGATGCGGCGGCTCTGGAGGCGGTGCGACGGGCGGGACGCTTTCCCAAGGCTCCCGACGCCTTGGATCAGATCAGCTATGACTTTACGTTGGGGCTGAACTTCAAGCCCTGAGGGCGGTCTTGCGTGCCCCAGTCCGATGGGCTAGGCGGACCGCGCAGTCTCAGGAGCGCGTGACATGATTTTCGAAGTGATCATATGGGCAGGAGCCGCGGTATCCATCATCGGGCTTGCCGGTCTGTTCTGGTCGATCATCCGCGTCGCACGCGCGCGCCGCGCGTTCGCAAATGATGATGAAGCCTTGCGGGCAGAGGTGCAAAAAGCGCTCCCTTTGAACCTGGGTGCGCTTTTCTTGTCGGTCATCGGTCTGATGATGGTCGTGGTCGGGATCTTCCTGGGCTGACGGGGTGCCCGATCAGACCGGCATATTGTCAAAGCGCGCCTCGATGGCTTCGTCAATGAGTTCCGAGTTCAGTTTCTTGAGGCGTCGCGGCACACGGATGCCGTCCGCTTCCAGATGAGCCAGAAATTTTTCCAGCCGCGGTTGCAGTGCAAGACGCGTCGAGGCGCTGGCACGCTCGATCTCCCACTCCAAAGACTCTGCCCGTGTTTTCCAATTGTTGATCGTCATGTCGTTCCCTCCCTTTGGCTGGGTAGAATTAAGCATGGGGGTGGGTGCCCGATAAGGTATCTCACGCGGCTGTGAACCGCTAAAGCCCACTCTGGGCAGTCTCTTGCTCAAAATTCAGGCAGTCATGCAGATTCCCCACAAGTTTAAGTCTATCGGAAAACTTCTGGCCATGACTTGATATGCATCAGGATAACCACAAGATGTCTTGCAACACATGCAAAAATTTCTATATATTTATAGACAAACCAAAGGAGACTTGGGATGACTCCGAACGTAACAGCCTTTTTCGATGACGCCACGAACACTGTCTCATATGTGGCGCGGGACCCCGAAGGACGGGCGGCGGCCATTATCGATTCCGTTCTGGATTTCGATCACGCCTCGGGGCGCACCAGTACGACATCCGCAGACAAGATCGTTGATTATGTCCGTGCAGAGGGTCTGAACGTCGAATGGATTCTGGAAACCCATGTCCATGCCGATCACCTGTCAGCCGCGCCCTATCTGCAAGAACAACTTGGCGGCAAGATCGGGATCGGCGATCAGATTACCGTGGTGCAGGACACGTTCGGCAAGGTCTTTAACGAAGGCACCGAATTTCAGCGCGACGGCTCGCAGTTTGACAGGCTGTTTCAGGACGGCGACAGCTTTCACATCGGCCAGATGCGCGCGGATGTCTATTCGACGCCCGGTCATACGCCGGCCTGCATGACCTTTGTTATCGGTGATGCCGCCTTCGTGGGCGATACGCTGTTCATGCCCGATTTCGGCACGGCGCGCTGCGATTTTCCCGGCGGCTCGTCGAGCGACCTTTACAATTCCATCCAGAAAATCCTGTCCCTGCCCGAGGACACACGGATTTTCGTCGGACATGACTACAAGGCACCGGGGCGGGATGATTACGCGTGGGAGACCACGGTGGGCGAACAGAAAGCCCTGAACGTGCACATCGGTCAGGGCCGCAAGATCGAAGACTTCGTGGCCATGCGTGACAAGCGCGATGCCACGCTGGGGATGCCGCGACTGATCCTGCCCTCGCTGCAGGTGAATATGCGCGCCGGGCACATGCCGCCGCCAGATGAGAGTGGCGCGGTGATGCTGAAAATTCCGGTAAACAAGCTGTAATCAAAAACGGAAAACGAAAATGGAACAGGATTGGATCATGGGTCTGATCGGCGGAGTGCTGATCGGACTGGGCGCAGCAACCTATTTGCTGGGCAACGGGCGCATCATGGGCGCAAGCGGAATCATCGGTGGGCTGATTGACGGATCGGGCCGCTCGACGGCGGTGGAGCGGTTGGTCTTTCTGGCCGGTCTGGTCGGGATGCCGGCCATTCTGATGCTGATGTCGGGTGCCGAAATCACAACCAATCTGACCAGCAACTGGGTCGTGGTTGCGATCGCCGGCCTTCTGGTGGGTGTGGGCACACGGATCGCCAATGGCTGCACCTCTGGCCACGGCGTTTGTGGCATCTCGCGGTTTTCACTGCGCGGCATCGTCGCCACGCTGGTCTATCTGTTGGCGGGCGGCGCAATGCTGGTCGTGATGCGCCATGTTGCGGGGATAATCTGATGCGTATTCTTATTGCACTTATCGCGGGCAGCCTCTTTGGGGCGGGTCTGTTTGTGTCCGGCATGACCGATACCACGAAGGTACTGGGCTGGCTGGATGTGTTCGGGGCCTGGGATCCGACCCTGGCCTTCGTGCTGGGTGGTGCAATCATCCCGATGGCGCTGGCCTGGCGGCTGACAACGGGACGCACCCCTCTGGCCGGTGGCATGTTTCCGCCCCCTGCCCCGGTCATGATCGACCGGAGACTGGTGCTGGGGTCGATCATCTTCGGTGCCGGATGGGGTCTGGCCGGGCTGTGCCCGGGACCGGCGATCGCCTCGCTCAGCTATGGCGGGGCCGGTGGTCTGATTTTCCTGGCGGCGATGCTTGCCGGCATGGGTGCCGCGCCGCGGGTCGGGAGCTATCTGGACAGCGCCCCCAACCCGGCGTAAATCTCGGCCATGGATATTCGTCAACTCACCCCCCGCTATTCCGTGTCGCCCCAGATTTCCCCTGAGGATATGGAGGCGATCGCGGCGGCCGGTTTCACCACGGTGATCTGCAATCGTCCCGATGAAGAGGTTCCGCCCAGCCATCAGGCCCAAGCCATTGGCGAAGCCGCCAAGGCCGCGGGTCTGACCTTTCAGGTGTTGCCGATCACGCATCAGTCGATGACGCCCCAGACCATAGCACAACAACGCGATATGCTTGCGGCCTCTGATGGGCCCGTGCTGGCCTATTGCGCATCCGGGACGCGCAGTTCGGTGATCTGGGCTCTGGGTGCTGCCGCAGAGATGTCGGTGGATGACGTGCTGGAGGCGACACGCCATGCCGGCTATGCGTTGGAAAACCTGCGCCCGACTCTGGAACAGGCCGCGCGTCAGGGTCTTTGACGCGCGTTTTCAGGACAACCCGGCATCATCTGTTCAAGTGGAACATCACGACTCCGGACTGGGGCTGTGAGCCGGTGTCGAGACGTGCCCGCCTGTCGGTTTGGGGTCTGATGGAGCGGCAAGATCCTCGGCCGTGAGGCCCGCAAGTTCCGTGATCTGATGAGCCGCTTCCGCGGCCGAAAGCGCGGCAAGGCTGTCGATACTCATGTCATCCGCCAGCCCCGCCAGATCCGAATGGCCCGCGTTCATCCCCGCGGCCATCATCGGATCCGGGGTCAGGGATGCGGTGATCCTTGGATCAAATGCCGCCTCACGCGTGTCATCGGGCACACGGGGTATGGGCCGCGGTGCCATTAACCGCAGTGCGCGGTGCCCATTCATCTGCCCCAACCGCCCGCGCGCGACCACACGGCCCGTCACAGAGATCAGCGTCGTCTCATCCAGCCGGTCCCGGGGCACCGGCAACGTGTCGCCCAGACGCAATCCATTGAGTGTGCTCACCGGCAAGCGAAACCGAGCCAGCACCGCGCGCACCTCGGTCGGGACATCCAGCATGGGGCTTTGCCCGGCGCGTTGCGCCGCATCGCGCTCAGTGTCACTTGGGTCCGCGTGATCCTCATCTGTGTCCGGCAAAACAAGCACGAGCTCGGCCTGATGGCGGCCCAGGGCGATATCCAGCGTCAGCCAGAATACCCGATATCGCCGCGCCCGCAGCGCCAGAAGCAGGCTGCGCACGTCCTCGCCCCGCGCGCCAAAGCGCAGCCCCTGAAAACAGTTCCCCCCACCCTCGCCTTCGACAAGATCGCGGGCCCGGCTGAGCATGCCTTCGATCAGGGGCGCACACATGGCCGCGTCGGTTTCGGTAAAGGCACGCGGGTCTGGTGCGCGCTCGGCGACCTGCCCCATGGTCTGCTGCTGGATCACCGAAGCAACCATGGATAGCTGCAGCGAAACCGCACCTGTCATGCCACCGGGGCAATCCAGCACGATCAGCAGATCATCATCCGACAGAATGCCCTCAAGATCATCGGGCAGCAGGCGTGACTGACGCCCGCCCACAACGCCCAGCGGCAGATCATGAAGATCGTCGCCCGCACGCGCCACCGACAAGCGCAAAGCACGCAGGGCGGTCATGGCACCGCCCTGTGCATTGCGTTGTGCGGCAGCCAGTTTGCGCTTGAGTATCGCAGTCACCTTGTTGTTGCCCTGCCTCACACCTTTAGATCTGCGCCGTTTGCGCATTGCATCCGGGCTCAGTTAAGCGATCAGTGGTTAAGAATGCCTCTACGGGTGCAGGTCACTGCGCCGCCAGCGCGCGTTCGGTAGGCAGGATCACGCGAAACGCGCCGCCGGAATGACCTTCAAGATATTGGATGTCTCCACCCAGCCGCTCAAGGATCTCGCGGCAGATCGCCAGGCCCAGCCCCGCACCGCCTGCCTTGTCGCCGCTCACGCGAGAGAACTTTTCAAACACCATGGCGCGGGCTTCGCGGGGAACACCACTGCCGTTGTCGATGAAATCCACGGCGATCCGGTCACCCAGTTGGCGCACGCGGATCGACAGTTCAGGATGGTTGGCATCGCAATATTTTCCGGCATTCGCGATCAGGTTGATAAAGACCTGCGCCAACCGATCCAGATCGGAATGGATCAACATCGTCTCATCTTCGCCGCGCCGATGTACGGTGATGCCGGGCGGCGCGCCCGCCAGAGCCGCCGAGACCGAGCGATCCAGAACCTCGCTCAGCGGCCCCGAGCGCAGGTTCAGATTGACCTGACCGCTTTCCAGAACGCTCAGATCCAGCAGGTCATCCAGAAGCCGCGTGAGGCGCAGCGCCTCATCATGGATCACACTGGCATAGCGCGCCTTTTCCTCGGCGCTCAGCCCCAGTTCGTCGCGCAAGATCTCGGAGAAGGCGCGGATCGAGGTCATGGGCGTGCGCAACTCATGGCTCACCTGACTGAGGAACGCGTCCTTTTGTACCGACAACTGGGTCAGCTTTTCATTGGCATAGCGCAGCTTGGCTGCGGTGCGGGTCAACTGGACGGATTTCTCTTCAAGCCGGTTCGAATACTCAAGCATTTGCGCGGATTCATCGGCCACCGCCATCAGATCCTGAACAGATACAGCCGACCGCCCCACGATCTGCGCCACCATCGCATGCGCCGTGGCGGTGCCCACAGAACCGCTCAACTCACGCTCAAGCGTCTCGACGAAGGCAGGGGTCGGTTCGGGCAATTGCCCGCCGGCACCCTGGCGTTGAGCTTCGCGCAGAAACAGGGTTTGAGCCTGTTCCGGGCCAAGGATCCGTTGGGACATGATCATCAGATCTTCGCTTTGCGCCACCGAACCGGTCCAGCCGCGCGGACCGAAAGAGTGATCGAAGACATTCACGAATTGCGCGCCCTGCAGGCGTTCAACCGGGCTGGGAAAGGTCATCATGGACACGGCCACGAAGGCGGCAGTGTTCAGGCTCAGGCTCCACATCACCGAATGTTCGATCGGATCAAGCCCGTTGATCCCGAACAGCGCCTGAGGCTTGAGCCATGCAATCCCGAAGGGGCCGTTCTGCATCACACTGGCCGGCAGTATCCCATCCGCACCGAACCCGGGCAGCAGCAGCGAATAGACCCAGATTGCAAAGCCCAGCGACAGCCCCGCCACCGCCCCTGCCCGCGTGGCACCACGCCAGTAAAGGCCGCCAACAAGGGCGGGCAGGATCTGCGCAATACCGGCAAAAGCGATCAGACCAATCGCCGCCAGCGCAGCACCACCGCCGGACAGACGGTAATACAGATAGCCAAGCAGCAGGATCACGACGATGGCGATCCTGCGGGAAAACAACACGACATGGCGCACATCCCCCGAGATCGACGCGCCCCGGCTCGCTTTGGTCGAAAGGTAAATGGGCATCACCAGATGGTTCGAAATCATGATCGACAAAGCCATTGCCGCCACGATCACCATGGAAGTGGCAGCAGAAAACCCACCCAGAAAAGCCAGCATAGCCAGCCCCGTCTCACCTTGGCTGAGCGGCAGGCTGAGGACGAACAGATCAGGGTTGGAGCCCGCGGGCATAATGTCCAGCCCGACCACCGCGATCGGGATGACAAAGAGGCTGATCAGCAGAAGATAGAGCGGAAAGGCCCAGGCCGCGACGCGCAGATGACGTTCGTCTTCGTTCTCGACCACCATGACCTGAAACATGCGCGGCAGGCAGACAATCGACGCAGCCGCAAGCAGCGTGATTGCCGTCCAGCGCCCGCCATCGATCTGCCATTGCCCCATTTCCGAGGCATCAATGCGCGAGAGCGTTTCCGTGACCCCTCCGGCCAGCCCCCAGACAACGAATGCGCCGACAGCAAGCAGCGCGATCAGCTTGACCACAGCCTCCAAGGCGACCGCAATCACCACGCCGTGGTGGCGCTCGTTGGCATCCAGATTGCGGGTTCCGAACAGGATCGCGAATGCGCCCAGACCGATGGCGGCCCAGAAGGCCCCGGTCTCGGCCGTTTTGCTGGCGTCTGCCTCGGCAAAGACAGTGAGCGAGAGCGCAATGGATTGCAATTGCAAGGCGATATAGGGCGTGACGCTGATCACGCAAAGAAGCGTCACGCCAATGGCCAGCAGGTTTGATTTGCCATAGCGCGATGAGAGCAGGTCAGCGATGGATGTCACGCGCTGGCTGCGCCCGATCCGCACCAGTTTGCGCAGTCCCCACCACCAGCCGATCATTACCAGCGTGGGCCCGATATAGATCGTCAGATACTCGAGCCCTGAGCGCGCAGCATAGCCGACCGCGCCGTAAAAGGTCCAACCGGTGCAATAGACAGACAGCGACAGCGTGTAGATCAAGGATGAGCGCAGCCATTGCGCCCTACCGACGGCGGCTGCGCGTTCGGCCAGAAACGCGACGATGAACAGAAGCGCAACATAACCCAAACAAATCGCGACAAGCTGATTGAGAGAGGCCATCTCAGTCCGTGTCCCCAGCCGAGTCCGGTGAGCGTGCGCCGCCCGGCCCCCAGCCGCGCGACTTGAGGCCAAAGACGAAGGCCAGCAGGATCAGCAACGCCCAGACCCCGAAGATATAGAGCACGGCCGTGGACATCGACACCGGCTCTCCGGCGGCGACCGGATCATCCGGCGTGGTCCAGAGCAGCGGGATGGCGAACAGCGCCACGCCCAGAACCGGCAAAAGCCGCGCGGCATCCATGATACGGCGGCGCCTGTAGGTTTCGCGCTCAAGAAAAACCGATGGGCGCGGCGCGCTCACCGCTCGTCCGCCTCGGCAAGAAGTTCGCGAACCGCCTCAAGGACTTCCGTGTTGGAAAAGGGTTTGGTCATGAAGCGGTTTGCACCCGCTTTTTCGGCCATATCGCGATCACGGGTCTGACCGCGTGCGGTCAGCATCAGGACCGGCAGGCCTTCGGTTGCAGGATTGCTGCGCAGATCGCGCAGGATATCCATGCCCGACCGTCCCGGCAACATCATGTCCAGCACCAGAAGATCCGGTGCCACCCGATTTACCTTTTCAACTGCGTCCGCCCCATTGGCATGGGTGTGGACGGACCAGCCATCGCGCGACAGCAAAAAGCGGATCGCTTCAATGATGTTCGGCTCATCTTCGATCAGCAAAACCTTACGGCTCATCAGCCGGTATCCCCCCTGTTTTGGCCCCTGTGCCGGTTCTCCCTCCGACAGGCCACGCCTGCACGCGGGGCGCAGACGTCCGATGATTTATCCCCAGTTTTCCGACTCTGTCAAAACTCTTCGCTCAGAACCGAGGGTTCACGCCGGGCCATGCAGTCGGCGCGCGGGCAGACCCGACAGGTGCTGCCCACCTCGGGCACGGTGACACCGACAGGTTGTGCAACCGGCACAATGAGCATTGTCGACAGATAAAGCGGGTCCGTCTCGAAGCCGGGTCTTGCACGGGAATGGGCCACGGCGAAACACTCGAAATGCGCCGTGTTGCGCCCGATCTGGGCGACCGTGCGGCGCAGCGGAACCTGTGGGCGATTGAGTGCCGAGAAGACCGGCCAAAGCGGACAGGACGCGCCAAATCGCGGCAGCGCAAAGCCGGTCACCTGCTTGCGAAACACGATACTGCCCGAGGCATCGCAGATCACCAGCCCCACTTCGCTGTCCAGCAGGTCTTCGGGTACGGCCGCGATGCGGCGAAAGATCATCTGCAAGGGCACATCAAACCGCAAGGCAAGCGCCGCGGGATCCAGCCCAAGGTCGCCAAGGGCCGCCCGCATCTCGGGCAGCGGCAGCGCAAGCGCGTCACTCGCATATTGCTCAAGGAAGCCGGTCGCGATACTGCGCGCAGCCTCCGTGGTGAGGCTGGTTTCGCCTCGCACTATCTCGGCCGGGCTGAGGCGGCTTTCCTCAAGCTCTTCGAAATGATGGGCGCGCTCTGCAAAGAATGCCTCGGCCTCTTCCTGCGGTGCGGCGCGACGATCCGGCGCGTCTTCGCTCTCGTCCAGATACTCGACCAGCAGCTTGGAGCTTTCGGCCAGGCGCAGGCTGTCTTCGTTGAGATTGCGGTGAAACCGCAGGCGCCACTCGGGCTCGATCTCGTCGTTATCGGCCAGAATTGCGGCGGTTGAGCGGATCGCGGTGGCGGTCGAGAGCACCTCATGCAGCGAGGCGGCCAGATTCGGATCATGGGCGAGCCGGTCCGATAGCGCCTCTACCGTCCGCTCAAGCGATGCAGTGCGCCGATGCGCGGCAGTCAGCAAAGCGGCCCAACCGGGAAACCGTCCGGCGAATTCATCGACGCGGTCCACTTCGGCCCCCGCGGCGTTGATATCCGCGGCGGCCTCTCGCAGGGCGGCGATCAATGCGGCCTCTGCGCCATCGGTCAGCAATGACGGCTCCACAGAAAGGGCCGCGGCGATATCAACCAGAAGCTTACCGCCGATTCTGCGCCGGTTGTGTTCGATCAGATTGAGGTAGGAAGCCGAGATACCGACCTGCCGGGCCAGATCCGCCTGCCTCAGACCAGTGATGGAGCGCCGCTCGCGGATGCGGCTTCCTGTCAAAATATCGCGTGCCATTATGCCAAGAGGCCTTTTGTCTGTCTTATCAACGCCTTTCTGCACTGCGGTGAAACTAAATTTACAATCCGCTGCAAAAGGCTTTTCAGTTATTTACAAAATAATCCAACCACACAAGGGGGTTATTGCGCAGTTTTCTGTCTCTTTGCGATAATGGATTTGCACAAATAGTGCCTGAATGCCGCGGACCGAGGAGCTGCGGCGTATTCGTTTCACGAATTGGGAGGATTTCATGACAAAATCGAACTTCACGCGTCGCGGGTTGCTGAAAACCGGCGCGATCGGCGGGATCGCACTTGCGACGCCAACAATCTTCACGGCAGGGCGCGCCAATGCCTTCACCAACGAGCCGACTGGCAGCACGGTCACGCTTGGCTTCAACGTCCCGCAGTCAGGCCCCTATGCGGACGAGGGCGCTGACCAGCTGCGCGCCTATGAGCTGGCGGTCGAGCACCTGAACGGCGAAGGCGACGGCGGCATGCTGAACACCTTCACGTCCAAAGCCCTGCAGGGCAATGGCATCATGGGCAAGAAAGTCCAGTACGTCACGGGCGACACGCAGACGAAATCCGACGCCGCACGCGCCTCCGCCAAATCCATGATCGAAAAAGACGGCGCGGTGATGATCACCGGCGGATCGTCCTCCGGTGTGGCCGTGGCGGTTCAGGCGCTCTGCCAGGAGGCCGGTGTGATCTTCATGGCAGGTCTGACCCACGCCAATGACACGACAGGAAAAGACAAGCGGGCCAATGGCTTCCGCCACTTCTTCAACTCCTATATGTCCGGTGCAGCACTCGCGCCCGTTCTGGTCAACAACTACGGTGCGGATCGCAAGGCCTATCACCTGACAGCAGACTACAACTGGGGCTACACCACCGAGGAAGCGGTACGCACCTCGACCGAAGCCCTCGGCTGGGAAACCGTCAACACGGTTCTGACGCCGCTGACACAGACCGACTTCTCCTCCTATATCGCACCTGTTCTGCAATCAGGCGCGGATGTGCTGGTTCTGAACCACTACGGCGGGAACATGGTCAACTCGCTGACCAACGCGGTGCAGTTCGGCCTGCGTGACAAGATGGTCAACGGCAAGCAGTTCGAGATCGTTGTGCCGCTCTACTCCGAGCTTATGGCGCGCGGTGCGGGTGCCAACGTGAAGGGTATCTTCGGATCTCAGAACTGGGACTGGAAACTCGAAAACCAGCTTGGCGCACGCTACACGGGCACCAATGCCTTCGTGCAGTCCTTCGGTACGAAATACGGCTTCCCGCCCAGCCAGGCCGCGCACACAGGCTATGTTCAGGCGCTGCTTTATGCGGATGCGGTCGAGCGTGCTGGATCGTTCAACCCCTGTGCGGTTGCCGAAGCGCTCAAGGACTTCGAGTTCGACGGCATGGGCAACGGCCCGACACTCTACCGCGGCGCTGACCACCAGTGCTTCAAGGATGTTGTCGTGGTGAAGGGCAAGGAAAACCCCGAAAACGAATTCGACCTCGTCGAAATCGTCGAAGTCACGCCAACAGAGCAAGTGACCTATGACCCCGATCACCCGCAGTTCGCAGGTGGTTCGCTGGGAACGTGCAACCCGGGCGCATAAGCCCCCTGTCACGCATCACCGGACGGCGACACCGCCGTCCGGCCTTCCCGTTTATCGGGCCCGTTTACCGGGCAAAAATCGCTTCATGAAGGTGGGACCATGGACGCAATACTCCTGCAAATCCTCAACGGCCTCGATAAAGGATCAGCCTATGCGCTGATCGCCCTTGGCCTGACATTGATTTTTGGCACGCTGGGTGTCGTGAACTTTGCCCACGGGGCCCTTTTCATGATCGGTGCCTTCTGTGCGGTATCGCTCAGCAAGATCCTGACTCTGAGCCATATCGTCATCGACGAGACGCAAAAAGACTTTCTGGGCAATCCGCTCAAGGTCGAAGTCCCCTATATCTATGACCTTTTCGGCAAAGCAACGGGCGATGTCATCATCGACTGGGCGGTCCCGCTGTCGATCATCTTTGCGATCCCCGTCATGGTGGGCATCGGTTTTGCCATGGAACGCGGGCTGATCAGGCACTTTTACAAACGCCCCCACGCCGACCAGATCCTCGTGACCTTTGGCCTTGCTATCGTCCTCCAGGAAATCATCAAATACTTCTACGGCGCAAATCCGATCCCGACACCGGCACCCGATGCCTTCCGCGGGTCGTTCGATTTTGGCACCCTGCTGGGCTTTGACCCCAATACCATCATCTATCCCTATTGGCGCCTTGTCTATTTCGCCTTCTCGGCGGTGATCATCGGTGCGGTCTTTGCCTTTCTTCAGTTCACGACCTTCGGCATGGTGGTGCGCGCAGGCATGGCGGACCGTGAAACGGTTGGCCTGCTGGGCATCAATATCGACAAGCGCTTCACCATCATGTTCGGCATCGCCGCCGCCGTCGCGGGGCTGGCGGGTGTCATGTATGCCCCCATCAACTCGCCGAATTATCACATGGGCATGGATTTTCTGGTGCTCAGCTTCGTGGTGGTCGTCGTGGGCGGCATGGGCTCGCTGGCCGGCGCTGTTCTGGCGGGGTTCCTTTTGGGTATTCTCGAAAGCTTCGCCTCGATGTCGGTCGTGCTGGAAACCCTGCCCGGCATCAACCAGATCATCATCTATCTGGTCGCAATCATCATCTTGCTCACCCGTCCGCGTGGCCTCATGGGTCGCAAGGGCGTGATGGAGGAATAATCACATGTTCGGACTCACCAAAAAGGACGGGATGTTGCTGCTGGTTGTTGCGGCGCTGACGATGCTCGCCCCCTTCATCCTCAACCCCTTCCCCGAAGGCTCGGCCATGGCGCAGTTCAACGCGGGCTACCCGGACCTGATGCAACGCTTCGTGATCTTCGGCATCTTCGCCATTGGCTTCAACATTCTCTTTGGTCTCACGGGCTACCTCAGCTTTGGTCACGCAGCTTTCCTCGGCGTGGGGTCCTATGCGGCGATCTGGATGATGAAGCTGCTGACGATGAATGTGATCCCGGCGATCATCATCTCGGTGCTGATCGCGGGCGTGTTCTCGCTGCTGGTGGGCTGGATTTCGCTGCGGCGGTCAGGCATCTATTTCTCCATCCTGACGCTGGCCTTTGCGCAGATGTCCTATTCGCTGGCCTATTCGGTACTCACGCCGATCACCGGTGGCGAAACCGGCCTGCAGCCAAAATACACCGATCCGCGTGTTCTGGATGCTGAACTGCCCGTTGGTCAGATGCCGCGCGCCAACCTCTTCGGGCTGGAAATGAATACGAACTACCAGTTGAGCATGGGAGACTGGGTATTCACCTTCAATGCGGGATATTACATCGCGGCTATCGTGATGCTTCTGGCCTTCTACCTGTCGATCCGCATTTTCCGCTCGCCCTTTGGCATGATGCTGCGGGCGATCAAGTCGAACCAGCAGCGGCTGAATTACACCGGGTTGAACTCTAAACCTTACACGCTCGCGGCTTTCGTGATTTCAGGCATGTATGCCGGTCTTGCAGGCGGACTTCTGGTGGCGATGGACACGCAGGTGGGCGCGGAGCGGATGTTCTGGACAGCCTCGGGAGAGGTGGTTCTGATGACCATTCTGGGCGGTGCCGGCACGCTGATCGGCCCGGTTCTGGGCGCGGGTTTCATCAAATACATGGAAAACATCGTCTCCAAGATCAACGAATCCGTACTGGAGCAATGGTTTGCCTTCATGCCTGACGGGATGACCGATTTCTTTGTCGCCATGGTCTACCCCTTCGTGGGCAAGGGCTGGCATCTCACGCTGGGACTGCTCTTCATGATGGTCGTGATCTTCCTGCCCGGTGGTCTGGTGCAGGGCGGCCAGAAGATCGCCGGCCTCTTCAAGAAACGCCAGCAGAGCAAGGACACGCCCAAGGGCAAAACCGAGCCTGCAGAGTAAGGAGAACGACATGGGAATTCTTGAAGTCAAGAACGTGGCCAAGCGCTTTGGCGGTCTCAAGGCGCTGGATAACGTGAACCTCTCGATTGCCGAGAACACGGTTCATGCGATCATCGGACCGAACGGTGCAGGCAAATCGACATTGCTGAACTGCTTTGTCGGCAAACTGATACCCGACACGGGATCGGTGATGTTTGATGGCCAGTCTGTCCTGGGGCGCTCACCGCATGAGATCAACCAGATGGGCATATCGCGCGTGTTCCAGACCCCTGAGATCTTTGGCGATCTCACGGTGATGGAAAACATGTTGATCCCGTGCTTTGCCAAGCGTGACGGAGCGTTCGAGCTGAATGCGATCACCTCGGTGACCTCGCAAAAGGACATCATCGCAAGCGCCGAGCATGTGCTGGAAGACATGAACATGGCCGACAAGCGCCATATGCATGCCGCTTCCCTCTCGCGCGGCGACAAACGCCGCCTTGAGATCGGCATGTGCCTCTCGCAGGAACCTCGGCTGTTGCTGCTGGATGAACCTACGGCCGGAATGGCGCGTGCAGATACCAACAACACCATCGACCTGCTCAAGGAAATCAAGGAAAAGCGCGATATCACCATCGCGATCATCGAACACGACATGCATGTGGTGTTCAGCCTTGCCGAGCGGATCACGGTGCTGGCGCAAGGCACACCATTGGTCGAAGACACGCCGGAAAACATCAAGGGACATCCGAAGGTGCGCGAAGCGTATCTTGGCGAAAGCGCATAAAGGTCGGCGGGGCACGCCTCGCCACGCCGCCTGAAAAAGGACAAACGACATGAACGTCAAACCCGAATTTTCCAAGAACGCCAATGCAGCCAGCACCGCCCCGGCCTTTCTTTCGGTCTGGGACATGCACAGCTATTACGGCGAAAGCTATATCGTGCAGGGCATCTCATTCAACGTGCACGAAGGTGAGATCCTTGCCCTTCTGGGACGAAACGGCGCGGGAAAGACATCGACACTGCGCTCGATTGCCCGGCTGGACAACCCGCAGGTCACCCATGGTGAGATCTGGCTGGACCACCAGCCGTTGCACAACATGAAAAGCTATGAGGCGGCATCGGTCGGCGTGGGCCTCGTGCCCGAAGATCGCCGCATAATCCAGGGCCTCACGGTTGAGGAGAACCTCAAACTGGCTCAGATTGCCCCGCCCATCGGCTGGTCTCTGGAACGGATCTATGACCTGTTCCCCCGCCTGGGCGAGCGCAAGAGCCAGGAAGGCACGACCCTGTCCGGTGGAGAGCAGCAGATGCTGTCGATCGCGCGGGCACTGGCGCGCGATATCAAGATGCTGTTGCTGGATGAACCCTATGAGGGTCTGGCTCCGGTGATCGTGGACGAGATCGAAAAGACGCTGATCCACATCAAGGAACAGGGCATCACAACGATCATCGTTGAACAGAACGCCGTGCGCGCGCTGGAACTGGCGGACCGTGCGGTAATCCTTGATACCGGCGGAATCGTTTTTGACGGCACGGCTGCCGAGGTTCTGGAAAACGCGCAACTGCGCGCTGAATATCTGGCGATCTGATCTGCGGCTCGCACACCAGCGAGCAAAGAACAGTTGACACAGGCGGACGCGCACGCTGATCGTGCGCGTCATGAAAAACACACTCCGCGATATCGAAGAATTGCCCGACATGGGGATCACCCTGTCGGACGGAACCCGCCTGTCTGCCCGTGTCTGGAGGCCCTTTGATGCCCTGGACGACCCGGTTCCGGCGATCCTTGAATACCTGCCCTATCGCAAGCGCGATGGCACCTGCGCGCGCGATGCGCTGACCCATCCGTGGTTTGCCAAGCGCGGCTATGCCTGCATCCGCGTCGACATTCGCGGCAACGGCGATAGCCATGGCGTCATGGAAGATGAATATTCCCAGCAAGAGCTGGATGACGGTGTCGAGGTGATCAACTGGCTGGCCGCGCAGCCCTGGTGCTCGGGCCGGGTGGGCATGATGGGCATTAGCTGGGGCGGCTTCAACGGTTTGCAGATTGCCGCGATGCAGCCGGATCCGCTGAGGGCAGTGATCACGCTGTGTTCCACCGTGGATCGGTTCGCAGATGACATCCATTACAAGGGCGGCTGCCTGCTGAATGAAAACCTGGGCTGGGGCGCGACGATGTGGTCCTATTCTTCCCGCGCGCCCGACCCTGCCCTGCGCCCTGACTGGCGCGAGATGTGGATCGAACGGCTGGAGGCAGAACCGTTTCTTCCCGCCATCTGGCTGCGTCATCAACACCGGGATGCCTACTGGCAGCACGGATCTGTCTGCGAGGATTTCTCGGCCATCAAGGCAAAGGTTCTGGCCATCGGCGGCTGGGGCGACGCCTATAAGAACGCCGTGCCGCAGATCGTTGACAACATCCCCGGAGCAAAGGGCATCACAGGCCCCTGGGTGCACAAATATCCCCATTTCGCCGTGCCCGAACCTCGTATCGGCTTTTTGCAGGAAGCGCTCAGATGGTGGGATCGGTGGTTGAAAGACGCCGATACCGGCGTCGAGAACGATCCAGATTACACGACCTATCTGATGGACGGCCTGCGCCCTGCCACCTGGTATGCGGATCGCCCCGGCCGCTGGATCAGCCAGAGCCCGGCTCCCGCGATGACACACACCCTTCATCTGGGGGCTGAGGGGCTCGGTGCTGCGACGCCGCTGGACAGGCTCATCGCCTCTCCTCAGGACGTCGGCGCGGACGCGGGCGAATACTGTGCGATATGGCTTGGACCCGAAATGCCCGGCGATCAACGCGCCGATGACGGCAAATCCGTCTGCTTTGACAGCGCGCCGCTGAGTGCAGACATGGCTATCGCGGGCGCGCCACGTATCACGCTCCAGCTGACATCAGACAAACCTCAGGGCCAGATCGCCGTCAGGCTCAGTCACATCCATCCCGACGGCGCATCGAGCCGCATCACCTATGGTGTTCTCAACCTGACGCATCGGGACAGCGCGTCGGATCCCCAACCATTGCCGGTGGGACAAACGGTGACGGTGACGCTGCCCCTCGATCACATCGCCTATCGCGTGCCCAAGGGCCATCGCCTGCGGATCGCGATCTCGAACGCCTATTGGCCAATGATCTGGCCCGCACCGGCCAGGGCCCAGCTGCGCCTGACGCAAGGTCATCTTGAACTGCCCTTGCACGCAGCGGACGCACAAGGCGCGCGCAGCTTTCCCCCGCCAGATGCCGAAACCCCTTGGCAGACCGAGGAACTGCGCGCCCAGACTCACATCAGACGAACCGAAACGGACCATGTCACCGGTGAAATCCATCTGATTATTGAGGATGATTTCGGCAAGGTCCGCGATGCCGATCATGGCATAGTCACAGGCAACATCGCTCGCGAACGCTGGAGCATTCACCCCGATGACCCCCTGTCAGCCAGGGGCAGTTGCCATTGGAGCGACGAAATCGAACGGGGGGACATACGCCTGCGCACCGAGACCCGATGCGAGATGTGGTCGGACGCAACCGAGTTTCATCTCAGTGCAACACTTCACGCCTATGAAAACGACAAACTCATCTATCACAGGCAGCTCACAGACCAGATCAGCCGCGATCAATTATGAAGTCGCGATCCGCCCAACTGCTATTTGCTCTTGCGGGATGGGGCCAAATGCGCAAACTTTGACTGGACAATCAATAAACACCGCGCTTGAGACGCGGGGCAACTTCAACGGGAGAATAGAATGAGCGATCAACTGAATTATCTTGCGCGCCGCGCAGCACTTGGCCTGATGAGCCGCCGCGAATTTGTCGGCCGCGCCATGGCACTGGGTGTGACGACTGTTGCGGCCAATGCAATGCTGGCCACGGCATCCCGCGCCGCAGGACCGCAAAAAGGCGGCACAATTCGGATCGGCCTGCAGGGCGGTGCAACGACAGACAGCCTCGACCCGGCCACTGCCGCCAACCAGGTTCCGCTGATGGTGGGACGCATGTGGGGCGAACCGCTGGTCGAATTGACCGATGATGGCGGAATCGAAGGCAAGGTGGCCGAAAGCGTCGAAGGCTCTGCCGACGCCAAGACCTGGCGCTTCAAGATCCGCAGCGGTATCACCTTTTCGAACGGTCAGACCGTCACCGCCGAGGACGCCAAGGCGACGATCGAACGTCATTCTGGCGAAGACACGAAATCCGGCGCCCTCGGCCTGCTGCGTGACATCGACACGCTGTCCACCGAAGGCGACACGCTGGTCGTGACGCTCAAGACCGGGAACGCCGACCTCCCCTACTTCATGGCGGATTACCACCTGTTGATCCAGCCGAACGGGGGCAAGGATGACCCCAATGCGGCCATCGGAACCGGCCCGTATATCCTGAAAGCCGTCGACATGGGCGTCCGCTTCGTGGCCGAGAAGAACCCGAACTACTGGGGCGATCTGGGCAACGCGGAAACCATCGAGATCATCGTGATCAACGACAACACCGCACGCGTGGCCGCGCTGCAATCCGGTCAGGTCGATATCATCGACCGCGTGCCGCCCCGTACCGCCGGATTGGTCAGCCGGGCCCCCGGTGTCTCCGTGCAATCCACGGCCGGTCCGGGCCACTACGTGTTCATCATGCACACGAACACGGCCCCCTTCGACAACAACGACCTGCGGCTTGCGCTCAAGTACGGCATCAACCGCCAGGAACTGGTCGACAAGATTCTCTTCGGCTATGGCTCCATCGGGAATGACACGCCGATCAACTCCTCCTACCCGTTGTATACGGAGTTCGAGCAGCGCGATTTCGATCCAGACAAGGCGAAGTTCCACTACGAAAAATCCGGTCACTCCGGCTCCATCCTGCTGCGCACCTCGGACAACTCCTTCCCGGGCGCACCGGATGCATCCGCCCTGTTCCAGCAGTCGCTGGCCAGCGCCGGTATCGAGCTCGAGATCAAGCGCGAGCCCAATGACGGCTACTGGTCCGAGGTCTGGAACGTGCAGCCCTTCTGCACGTCCTACTGGGGCGGCCGTCCGACACAGGACCAGATGTTCTCGACCGCATACCTGTCGACCGCGGACTGGAACGATACCAAGTTCAACAATGCGCAGTTCGACCAATTGCTCGTACAGGCGCGCGCTGAACTGGACCAAGCCACACGCAAGCAGATGTACGCCGACATGGGCACGATGCTGCGCGACGAAGGCGGCCTGATCTGCCCGATGTTCAACGACTTCATCGACGCCTACGGCGACAAGGTCGACGGATGGGTCGAAGGGGTCAACGGCTTTGCGCTGATGAACTCCTACGCCCCATTGCGTATGTGGGTGAAAGCCTGATCCGTGGGCCCGATTGCAAAACTTCTGGCCCAGCGAATATCGCTGGGCCTTCTTCTGCTTTTTTTCGTCTCGATCGTGATCTTCGTTGGCACCATGCTCTTGCCGGGCGACGTTGCACAACAGATCCTCGGACAATCCGCCACCCCCGAAGCCCTTGCCAACCTGCGGGCGGAATTGGGCGTGAACGATCCGCCGGTGACCCGCTATTTCAACTGGCTGGGTGGGCTTTTGACGGGTGATCTGGGCACTGCCCTGACCTCTGGCCAGTCGATCAACGAAGCCGTGGGCCGCCGGTTCGCCAACACGCTGTTTCTGGCAAGCTGCGCCGCCATCATCGCTGTGCCTCTGGCGATCTTCCTGGGCCTGCTGGCCGTGCGCTATCAGGAGCGCTGGCCCGACAAGATGATCTCGGCCTCTACGCTGACAACGATTTCGATGCCGGAATTCGTGCTGGGCTATATCCTGATGTTTATTCTGGGCGTCCAGCTGCGCTGGTTCTCGCCCACCGCCGTGGGGTTCCGGCCCGACGCTGACTTTTTCACACGGCTTGAATCCATCGCCCTGCCGGTGATCGTGCTGACGCTGGTGGTTCTGGCGCATATGATGCGCATGACCCGTGCGGCGATCCTGAACGTGATGCAATCAGCCTATATCGAAACCGCCGAACTGAAGGGGCTCAGCACGTTTTCGGTCATCCGCAAACACGCCTTTCCCAACGCCATCGCGCCGGTGGTAAACGTCGTGATGCTGAACCTGGCCTATCTGGTGGTCGGGGTTGTCGTCGTCGAGGTGGTGTTCGTCTATCCCGGCATGGGGCAGTACCTGGTCGACCATGTCACCAAACGCGATATCCCCGTGGTGCAGGCCTGCGGCATGATCTTCGCCGCGATTTATATCGGCCTGAACCTTGTGGCCGATGTGGTGTCGATCCTGACCAACCCGCGCCTGCGGCATCCGAAATAGGAAGGGAGAGATAGCATGTTCATTCGCATCCCCTTCGCTGCAATGCTGGGTCTGTTTTTCACCGCATTGTTCTTTCTGGTCGCGATCTTCGCGCCGCTGATTGCGCCGTATGGCTATGACGAAGTTGTTTCGAACGGGTTCTGGGAGCCGTCGACACCCGAGTTTCTGTTCGGCACGGACGGCATCGGGCGCGATCTGCTCAGCCGTATGATCTATGGCCTGCGCACGACGATCTGGATTGCCACGCTGGCGACGATCCTCAGCTTTACCACCGGGGCGATCTTAGGCTTTCTGGCGGCTGTGATGGGCGGCTGGGTCGATCAGGCGCTGTCGCGCTTTGTCGATCTGATCATGTCGATCCCGTCGCTGATCTTTGCGCTGGTGATCCTGTCGATCACCCCGATCACAATTGCCGTTCTGATCCTGGTAATGGGCTTTCTGGATGCCACACGTGTCTATCGTCTGGCGCGCGCGGTCGCGGTGGATATCAACGTGATGGATTACGTCGAAGCCGCCAAGCTGCGCGGCGAGGGTCGGGGCTGGATCATCTTCCGGGAAATCCTGCCCAACGCGCTGTCGCCGCTGGTCGCGGAAATGGGCCTGCGCTTTATCTTCATGGTGCTTTTCGTGTCGACCCTGTCTTTCCTGGGTCTGGGCATCCAGCCGCCGCAGGCGGATCTGGGTGGCATCGTGCGCGAGAATGCCGAAGGTCTGACCTATGGCATCGGCGCGGCCCTTTATCCGGCGATCACCATCGCTATCCTCGCCATCTCGGTGAACCTCGTGGCCGACTGGGTGCTCAGCCGGACCACATCGCTGAAAGGAGGCCGGGGATGAGCGAACCACTTCTGAAAGTCCGCGGTCTCAAGATCGGGGCGACCGTCTATCCACCCGGAGCAAAACCCCACGACATCGAGATCGTACATGGTGTGGATTTCGATCTTCTGCCAGGCAAGGTCCTGGGTCTGATCGGCGAATCCGGAGCGGGCAAGTCCACGATCGGACTGGCGTCCATGGCCTATGGCCGGGGCGGTGTGGAAATTACCGGTGGTGAAATCTGGGTGAATGGCCGCGATGTGCTCAAATCCAGCCTGCGTGATGTGCGTCGCTTGCGCGGTGCCGAGGTTACCTATGTCTCGCAATCGGCCGCAGCCAGCTTCAACCCGGCCAAGCAGATCATGGAACAGGTGACCGAGGCCGCAATCGGCCAGGGCAAGTTCTCAAGGAAGGACGCAGAAAACCGCGCCATCGAATTGTTCGGAAAACTTGGCCTGCCTGATCCTGAAAACATCGGCAAACGTTACCCTCACCAGGTGTCAGGGGGGCAGTTGCAACGCTGCATGACGGCGCTGGCCCTGTGTCCTGAACCCGATCTGGTGGTTTTTGACGAACCGACCACGGCGCTGGATGTGACCACCCAGATCGACGTCCTGGCCGCGATCAAGGACGCGATCCGCGACACGGGCGTGGCTGCGCTCTACATCACCCACGATCTGGCGGTTGTGGCCCAGGTCAGCGATGAAATCATGGTGCTGCGGATGGGCAACATGGTCGAATACGGCACCGTCGATCAGATCATCAATCATCCGCAGGAAGAATACCCACAAGCCCTGGTCTCGGTGCGCTCGATCGATCACCCCGAGAAAAAGCCCGCGGGCGAGCCTGTACTGAAATGCGAAAACATCACGGCGCGCTACAGGGGGACAGGGTTTGACGTGCTCCATGACGTCAATGTCGAGCTCTATCCCGGCCAGACCCTCGCCGTGGTCGGAGAATCTGGCTCGGGCAAATCCACCCTCGCACGGGTGATCACGGGGCTGCTGCCGCCACGCGATGGCAAGATCACCTTTGACGGGCGCGAACTGACCCCCGATCTGGCCTCCCGCCCGCGCGAAGATCTGCGCGAATTACAGATGATCTACCAGATGGCGGACACGGCCATGAACCCGCGCCAGACCGTGGGCACGATCATCGGACGTCCGCTCGAATTCTATTTCGATCTCAAAGGAGAGGCGAAACAAAAGCGCATTCAGGAATTGCTGGATGAGATTGAACTCGGGAAGGGCTTTCAGGACCGCTACCCCGCCGAACTTTCAGGCGGACAAAAGCAGCGCGTCTGCATTGCACGTGCGCTGGCGGCCAAACCAAAGATGATCATCTGTGACGAGGTCACCTCGGCGCTGGATCCGCTTGTGGCAGACGGCATCCTGAAACTGCTTTTGAACCTGCAAGAGATAGAGAATGTGGCCTATCTGTTCATCACCCATGACCTCGCAACAGTGCGCGCCATCGCCGATAGCATCGCGGTGATGTATCAGGGCCGCGTCCAGCGGTATGGCACCAAGACCGAGGTGCTGACGCCACCTTTTGACGACTATACCGACCTCCTGCTCAGTTCGGTCCCCGAGATGAAGCTGGGCTGGCTGGAAAACGTTCTGGCCAACCGCAAAATGGAAAGCGCCGGGAACTGATCCCGGCCTGCGGCCTCCCCCGCCGGTATTTTTCTGCAAGAAGAAGCAGTGGATGCGATCCTGTTTCTTTCTGGTCTCAAATACCCAAAAAGACACCTCCGCCCGAGACGGGCACCCGGTCGTGATTGGCTGTGCAACATCGGTCTGCAGACTTGTCTTACAGATCCTTGACCAGTCGCAGCGCATCATAGATCGCTGCATGGGTGTTGCGCGCGGAAACGGCGTCACCGATACGAAACAGCTGGAACTTGCCCGCCCCGTTGCTCGACACGCTCTGTGGTTGGCCTTCGATCAAGGCGTCATAGTCCACGGCACCGCCATTGGAACTCATCGGCTTGAGCGCATGATAGAGATCATCCAAAGGCAGTGTGCCGTAATTCACCACCACCTGATCATACTCGGCCTCATAGCTGTGATCACTGTAGTCGGTGCCGATCGTGGCTGTCAGCGTGTTGCCTGAGCGTTCCACCCCCAACAGACGCCGCGTCACCGTAAAGCGCACATCCTTGTCCTGTAGCGCGCGCATATACGGGGTGAGGTTCATCGCCATGATGTCCGGAGCAAACACGCGATCGGGTGTCATGACTTCGACATGCGATCCGGCGTTGGCCGCCACTTCCGCGGCCTGCAAACCCGGGTGATCACCGCTTTCATCATAGATCAGAACCCGGCCTGCAGGTTTCACGTCGCCTGAAATCAGATCCCAGGCGCTGATCACATGGGCGCTCTGGGTGCGGGTTTCGAACAATGCGGTGTTCGGCAATCCGCCTGTGGCGACGATCACCACATCGGGGTTTTCGGCAAGGACATCCTCGGCTTCTGCCCAGAGGTTGAAGTGAAACACCACGTCACGTGCCGCACATTGCGCCATGCGCCAATCGACAATCGAGATCATCTCGCGCCGTCTGGGGTTTTGTGCCGTCAGGCGTATCTGTCCACCCGGATCTGGTTGCGCCTCGAAGACGACCACTTCGTGGCCGCGTGCCGAGGCCACGCGGGCCGCCTCCAGACCGGCGGGGCCTGCGCCGACAATCACAAGCTTGCGCATGGCTTCAGCCCTGGGGATGTCATGGGGCATCGTCAACTCGCGCCCGGTGGCGGCGTTATGGATGCACAGCGCCTCTCCTCCCTGATAGATGCGGTCCAGACAATAGGTGGCCCCGACGCAGGGCCGGATATCCTCCTCGCGCCCCTCGCTGAGTTTGCGCACGATATGGGGATCGGCCATATGCGCACGGGTCATGCCAACCATGTCAAGCAGTCCAGCTTCCACCGCATGGCGCGCGGTTGCGATATCGGGAATGCGCGCGGCATGAAATGTCGGCATGCCCGTGGCTTTGCGCACGGCCCCGGCAAAATCCAGATGCGGAGCGCTTGGCATGCCCTGAACGGGGATCACATCGGTCATGGCGGGGTCAGTATGGATACGGCCACGAATGACATTGAGGAAATCGAGCTGTCCGGTGGCGGCAAGCGTCCTGGATATCTCGATCCCCTCCTCGGCCGTTATTCCGCCTTTTTGCGCCTCATCCGCCGTGTAGCGAAATCCGATGATGAACTCAGAGCCGACGCGTTTGCGGACTGCGCCCAGCACATCCAGAGGAAATCGCAGCCGGTTCTCGAGCGTATCCGCTCCATAGGGGCCAACCAGATCATTTGTCAGCGGCGACCAGAACTGATCCAGCAGATGCCCATAGACCTGGAGTTCGATCCCATCCATGCCCCCTGCCTGCATGCGTTCAGCCGCATCTGCAAAATCAGAGATGATACGGTCGATATCCCAGTCCTCGATCAGTTTGGGAAAGGCGCGGTGGGCCGGCTCGCGGTGGCGCGAGGAGGACACGGACGGCAGCCAGTCACCCTTGTTCCAGACCGTGCGCCGCCCAAGATGGGTCAACTGGATCATCACCGCGCAGCCGTGGCTGTGGCAGGCTTCGGTAAGCTCGCCGATCCACGGAACGACTTCGTCCTTATAGGCCAGCACATTGTTGAACACAGGAGGGCTGTCCCGCGATACAGCCGCCGAGCCCGCCGTCATGGCCAGAGCGACACCGGCCCTGGCGCGCTCTTCGTGATAGGCGCGGTAGCGCTCCTTTGGCATGCCGTCTTCGGGATAGGCCGGCTCATGGCTTGTTGTCATGATCCGGTTTTTCAGCGTCAGGTGTTTGAGCTGGAACGGCTGGAGCAAGGGGTCTCTGGACATATGGGTTTTCCTTTTGCGCCATCTGTGCGGGATGGCCGTTTGGAGGTCAGCCTCAAGGAATTCGCCCGCATGTCAAGGCAAGCCGCGCTGTGACATGCAAGGCGCGTTCAGCCATTCGCGCACCCCGTGCATGAAAGGCACGCCGAAGTGTTGGCGCGCGTTCCGGGTATCGGTGCCCCGTGGTCACATCCGCCTGTCAATCGGGCAGTCCAGACCTTGCCAAAGCCATCATGTCGGCATCTTATGACGCCGATATCAGGGGAGAGGTCACATGCCAGGAAAACTACTGCTTATCATTCTGGATGGGGTGCCCTATCGCAACTGGCGGCGTTTGTTTGGCAACCTTGAAGGCTGGGTGCAACAGGGCGATGCGCGGGTCTGGACCCATCGCGCGGTGCTGCCGTCGATCTCGGCCTCGTGCTATGCCTCGATCCATACAGGCGTGCCTCCGCAGGTGCATGGATGTACCGGAAACGGGAATGTGTTTCGCCTCAAGGAACCGGATGTGTTTTCGCAAACCCGCCTCGCAGGAGGGGTGACCGGGGCGGTCGCACATTCATTCTGGTCCGAGTTCTTCAACCGCCATCCTTTTGATTTCGTGCGTGATGTCGAATATGATGAACCGGACTCCGACACGATCAATCACGGGCGCTTTCATACCATGACCGGATATGGGGCGGCCAATCAGATGACACCTTCGGATGTGGATCTGTTTGGCTCTCTCACCAATCTCTGTCTGCGGTTCGGATTGAATTACGGCATGCTGCATACCTGCACGCTCGACAGCATGGGCCACCGGTTTCAGCATGAAAGCCATGAGATGGATCATGCCTGTTTCGTTATGGACGAGATGCTGGCACCCTTCATTCCGCGTTGGCGGCAGATGGGATATGAGGTGATCGTGACAGCCGATCACGGTCAGGATGCGCGTGGCCATCACGGCGGTCGCGGAGAGCTGCAACAAGACGCAGCCCTCTATTACTTTGGTGACGCCGAAGGGCCCTCGCAGGACACGGTGATCGATCAGCTGCAACTGGCACCCACGATCCTGTCGCGGCTGGGTGTGCCGATCCCTGATACGATGAAGGCACCGCCTTTTCTGACGTGATGTCCGGGGGGCTTTGCCCCCGTCCCTGTCGGGACTCCCCCGGGTATTTCAGACCAGAAAGAAGCGGATATGCCTAGTCATAGGGCCAGACGCCCTGTCCCAGGCACTGGATGTCGGCCACGATCCGCGCAAAGCTGTCGCGCGCCTTCCGCGACATGACGCGTGCGCGCAGATAGCCGTGGATCAACCCTTCTTCGTTGATCCAATGCGCCTTGCCGCCCGCACCCGTCACCGCGTCCCTGTAGGCCCCCCCGTCATCGGCCAGCGGATCAAACTGGGCGGTGACGATCACCGTGTGCGGCAGGTCTGAGAAATCATCGTCCTGAAGCGGCGAGAAGCTGGGATCGTTTTTCGGCGGCTCTGCCTGGGCGCGGATCTGTTCGTAAAACTCGATGTCGGCCAGGGTCAGCCCCGGCGCGTCCGCATAGTTCTGAAACGAGCCCTTGCTTCTGTCGCCGCCCGCCGCCGGATAAATCAGCAACTGACCACAGATCCGGTCCGTCGATCTGCGCAGTGCATGGGTGACAGAGGCCATCAGCGTTCCCCCGGCGCTGTCGCCAACCAAAACGATGCAGCCCTCGAATTGATCGAGCACCCAGAGGGTGGCTGCCTTGCAATCCTCAAAGGCCGCCGGGTGGGGATGTTCCGGTGCAAGGCGATAATCGATGGCCACAACCCGGTAGCCCGTTCCGGCGCAGATTTCGGCGCAGATACTGTCATGGCTTTCGAGCCCACCGACGACAAAGCCCCCGCCATGGGCATAGACAACGGTGACTGTGGGCGTGCCGGCCTGATAGATGCGCACAGGCACGCCGTTGGCAGATGTGTCATGGACGCTGACGCCGTCGGGACGGCCCTGATCAAATGCGCGACACAGCGCGTTGTAGACCTCGCGCTGCCCTTGGATCGAAAGCCCTATGGCATCTGGCGGATAGAAGTCCTCGGTGCGCGCAATGAAGGCGCGGACCTCGTCATCAAGCACCGAGGCGTAATCCATCTTGCTCATGTCTCCCATTCCCAGGGCCGGATGTAGGCTGCAAGCACATCGGCCACCTCGGCCTCATCTGCTCCATTGCGTTCAAGCCGGGCCACGAGCCCGCGCTTTTTGTCATCCAGAACCCCGACGACGCGCGCCTGCAAGTTCTTTTTCTCCAGAGCCTCGTTGTAAATGCGCGTGATCGCGCTTTTGCGAAGATCAGGTTTGAACACCTTGCCCACAGCCGTCTTTGGCAATTCGCTCAGGATCTCAAGGTGCTTGGGATGGGCGGCGCGTTCGTGGACATGGGTCTTGCAATAGGCCAGCAGCTCGTCGGGGTCGGCCTGCGCCCGGTCCACCAGTTCGACGAAGACGCATGGGACTTCGCCGGAATGCGCATCCGGCTGGCCGATCGCGCCGGCAAACGCCACCGCCGGGTGGCCCAGTAGCGCCTCTTCGATCTCGGCCGGATCGATGTTGTGGCCACCGCGAATGATCAGGTCTTTGGCGCGCCCGGTGATCCAGAGATAGCCATCCGCATCCATGCGACCCAAATCGCCCGTACGCAGATAGGTGCCGTGATAGAGATCCTTGTTCTTGTCGGCCTCTGTGTAGGTGTTGCCGACATAGACGCCCGGGTTGGATACGCAGATTTCGCCCACTTCGTCCGTTGCGGCCTCGATCGGGCCCTGGGCGGACGGGTTGATGATTTTCACATCCGTATAGGGAAACGGAATTCCGACCGAGCCGACCTTCTTTTCACCATCCACCGGGTTGGCGGACACAAGGCAGGTCGCCTCTGTCAGCCCATAGCCTTCGTTGATATCGATCCCGGCGGCCTGTTCAAAGCGGCGATACAGTTCGAGTGGCAGCGGGGCCGACCCGGAGAAGGCGCGTCGCACCGTCGAGACATCGGCATCCACCGGGCGCTGCATCTTGGCTGCAATGGCGGTGGGCACCGTGATGATGAAGGTGATTTTCCAGCGCTCGCAGAGCTTCCAGAAATTGTCGAACACACCCTCACCCCGATACCCCTGGGGCGTTGGAAACACGACATGTGCACCCGAGCAGATCGCCGCCATCAGGATCACATGGCACGCAAACACATGGAACAAGGGCAGCGGGCACATGATGTTGTCGTCTTCGTTCAAAAGCAGTTCCTGGCCCAGCCAGCCATTGTAGATCAGGCCCGAATAGGTGTGTTGGGCCACTTTGGGCATGCCGGTGGTTCCACCGGTATGAAAGTAGCAGGCCACGCGGTCTTGCGTTGCATCCGCAAAGGTCAGTGTCCTGGGCTGTTTGGCCATCTCATGGCCGAAACTCCTGTAATCGGCGTGACGCGGGCCGCTGAGTTTGGGACGGATCATCGGAACGATCAGTCGTTTGGCTCCGGTCAGATAGCGCACCAGATCGACTTCGAGCACGGTTTGCACATTGGGCGCATGACGCACCGCTTCGGCGACTTTCTGGGCGACATCGGTTTTGGGGAACGGGCGCAAGGTGACGACCACCTTGGCGTTGGTCTCACGCAGGATCGAGGCGATCTGTTCAGGTTCCAGCAATGGGTTGATCGGATTGGCAATGCCCGCCACAGCGGCCCCCAGAAGGGTCACGACCGCCTCGTTGCAATTGGGCAGGACATAGGCAACCACGTCCTTTTCCCCCACGCCAAGCGCGCGAAACAGGTTGGCGGCCTGGGTGACCTGATCCTTCACCTGCCCCCAACTGAGCGTTTCGGCCTTGTCCGTAATGCCGGAAAAAATCTGATAGCTGACCGCGTTGTGATGCTGGAACTTTCCTGCCGTCTGGGTGATCTGAGCATAGAGCGTTCTGGCAACCGGGCGATCCTCCCAGGGCATTTCGCTTTCTATGCGTCTTTTGTCCGGAAGACCTGAATAGGCCATGACGACGTCCTCCCTGAGCACCCGATTTGGTCGGGTTGTTTCTTTGTATATGTCAAAATGGGCGCAAAAGACCGCGCAACGCAAGCGTTCAGATAAGGCTCACAAGCCGGCGGAACGGGGCGCGCCGGCTTTATTCGGCCGCGATGCCATCCGTGAACTGAAGCCGCGCAAGACGTGCGTAAAGCCCGCCTTCGGCCACCAGCGCATCATGACTGCCCGTAGCAACGACCCGGCCCTGATCCAGCACCACGATCCGGTCGGCTTTTTTCACGGTGGCCAGACGATGCGCCACGATCAACGTGGTGCGCCCCTCGCTGAGATCATCCACCGCGTGTTGGACGGCGCGTTCGCTTTCCGCGTCCAGCGCGCTTGTCGCTTCATCAAGCAACAATACTGGCGCGTCGCGCAAGATGGCGCGTGCGATTGCGATGCGTTGTTTCTGCCCGCCCGACAGCATGACGCCACGTTCGCCCAGATAGCTGTCATAGCCCTCGGGCAAGGCCGCGATGAATTCATGCGCGGCGGCCGCGCGCGCGGCGGCTTCCACATCGGCGTCGCTGGCATCCGGGCGCCCAAAGCGGATGTTCTCGCGCGCTGAGGTGGCAAAGATCACCGGGTCCTGGGGGACAAGCGCGATATGACGGCGAAACGCATTGCGCTCCATATCCGCCAGATCGATTCCATCCAGAAGGATGCGCCCCTCGACGGGATCATAAAACCGCAGGATCATTTGAATGATGGTCGTCTTTCCCGCTCCGGAAGGGCCAACGAAAGCCACCGTCTCACCCGGTTCGATGGTCAGAGAAACATGATCAAGTGCCGCAACCTTGGGGCGCGATGGATAGCGGAAGGTCACATCCTCAAATGCGATCGCCCCGCGCACCGTGTTCTGGACCGGCACGGGTGCCGCAGGATCCTTGACCGTATCAATGCTTTCCAGCAACTCGACCAATCGTTCGGTCGCACCGGCCGCGCGCTGCAACTCTCCCCAGATTTCCGACAGGGCCGCGACAGAGCCCGCGACCATCACCGAATAGATGACGAACTGCACCAGCGTGCCCACGGTCATCTCGCCCGAGCGTACCGTGTTCGCACCGATCCAGAGGATTCCGACGATCCCCGTGAACACCAGGAAGATCACGATCACGGTCATCACGGCGCGCGTCCAGATGCGACGGCGGGCGGCATCAAAGCTGCGCTCGGTAACATCGCTGAAGGCCGCGCGATTTTCGACTTCATGGGTAAAGGCCTGAACGGTCTGCACCGCGCTCAGCGCCTCCGAGGCATTGCCGGATGAGGCCGCGATCCAGTCCTGATTTTCCCGGCTGAGAACACGCAGGCGTCGCCCCAACACCAGAATGGGCACGATCACCGCAGGCACCAGCAGCAGCGCAAGACCAGTCAGCTTGGCCGATGTCAGCAGCATGAGCGCAAGCCCGCCCACAAAGATCAGCAGATTGCGCAGGGCAATCGAGACAGATGAGCCCAGAACCGACAGGATCAGCGCGGTATCCGTGGTGATCCGGCTGAGCACCTCGCCCGTCATGATCCGCTCATAAAACGCGGGGCTCATGCCGATGACGCGGCCAAAGACGGCAGTGCGGATATCGGCCACAACCCGTTCGCCCAGACGCGTCACCAGCGCGTATCTCAGGCCGGTCCCGATCGCCAGCAGTGCCGCAATGCCAAGGGCCGCTGCGAAATAGAGATCAAGCGTTGCAGTATTCTCGACCTCGAAGTTATCGACCACACGGCGCACGGCCAGGGGCAATGTCAGCGACACGAAGGCCGTCAGCACAAGCGCAGCAATCGCCGCCCCCATCAAAAGCCGATAGGGTGCCACGAAAGGCCAGAGCGCGGACAATGCGCGCATGTTCTTTGATTTTTCTCGCTCTTCGTCGCCATTTTGCACGGGCGGCGCGGCGGTATCCATTCGGGCCATTCGGGTTCTTTAACGTCTGGGCGGCTTTGGCGCATGGGCCAGAAAACCTGCATGTAAGTTAACGTTTTCTGACGGTCAGGCCACAGATGGTCAAGCGGCCAGTTGCCGCGCCCTGATCGCGCCTGTCATGGTTTGGCAATCCGACCTGCATCATCTGGGCTGCACAGCGCAGCAAAAGACCCGCCCGCGCCTTGCAGCCAGAACGCGATACCGCATGTTCGGATTGGGTATTTCCCGCCCCGCAGTCAGACGACAAGCGCTCTGTCATTTG
Source organism: Aestuariivita sp. (assembly GCF_049276915.1). NCBI lineage: Bacteria > Pseudomonadati > Pseudomonadota > Alphaproteobacteria > Rhodobacterales > Paracoccaceae > Aestuariivita > Aestuariivita sp. The sequence goes on from NZ_JBASXK010000072.1 coordinate 55,029, forward strand.
CATTTGCCATGTGGACGGAAAACTTGTGGAGCGGGCGGCGGGAATCGAACCCGCATCATCAGCTTGGAAGGCTGAGGTCTTACCATTACACAACGCCCGCGCAACAGAGACACCTATTATTTCATAGGTATGTAGGCGTCAAGACTGGCTCGTTTGAACCTTGCCGCATTTTCCGACCCAAAGGTGACTTCCTTGTGATCCAGCGTATTTGCGAAAAACCGCGCGCATGCCCGATCTTGAGCGCATAGTCGATACATGGTGGTGACAGGTCTGCTCCGGTTCATGGGTTCGGTTCCGGCCGAATTGACCGGGCAGGCCTGAAAACATCTTGCGTGCCATTTTCCGGTAGGGCAATGTCGCCGCATAATCGACGTCGGGAGAGCCAGAAAACTGGTGCCGAAGGAGCAACCGCCCCGGAAACTCTCAGGCAAACGGACCGCTGTCGGTACAAAACTCTGGAGAGAGGCACGCACAGGTGCCCGCCGAAGGGATAGCAATCTCAGGCACACGGACAGAGGGGGCATCACACGCGAGGGCTCAGGCCTTTGTGTTCACGTGGTGCCGGACGATAGTAAAATATCTGAGTGGCCCAAAGTCAAAGAAGGCTGCTGATGTCCGAGCTACTGCACACTCCGCTTCATGACCTGCATATCGAGCTTGGTGCCAAAATGGTGCCGTTTGCCGGCTATGCCATGCCGGTTCAATATCCGATGGGGGTGATGAAGGAACACGTGCACACGCGCGACAAGGCAGGGCTTTTTGATGTCAGCCACATGGGCCAAGTGATCGTCAAGGCGCAGGATTACGCCACGGCCGCAACCGCCCTCGAGACCCTGATTCCCGTCGATATTCTGGGGCTTGAGCCCAACCGGCAGCGCTATGGCTTTTTCACCAATGATGCGGGCGGCATCATCGACGATCTGATGCTGGCAAATCGGGGGGATCATGTTTTTCTTGTTGTGAACGCAGCATGCAAGGCCGCCGACATCGCCCATATGAAGGCGCATCTGAAGGGCGTCGAGATCAGCGAAATCACCGATCGCGCCCTGCTTGCGCTGCAAGGGCCGGCGTCCGAGGCCGTTCTTGCAGCTCTCGACCCGGCTGCAGCGAACATGCGCTTCATGGATGTGGCCACGCTGGTTCTGAACGGAGCCACATGCTGGGTGTCACGCTCTGGATACACCGGTGAGGATGGCTATGAAATCTCGGTTCCCGCAGCACAGGCCAGCGCTCTGGCGATGGCATTGCTTGCCCATCCCGATGTGATGCCGATTGGCCTTGGTGCGCGCGACAGCTTGCGTTTGGAAAGCGGGCTGTGCCTTTACGGGCACGATATCGACAGCCAGACCACACCGACCCAAGCCGCCCTGAACTGGGCAATTCAGAAAGTTCGGCGCGCTGATGGTGCGCGCGCAGGTGGCTTTCCCGGTGCGGCAGTGATCTTGCCCGAGTTGACCAACGGCGCGGATCGCAAGCGCGTCGGTCTGTTGCCTGAGGGGCGCGCGCCCATGCGCGAGGGCGTGGTTCTGTTTGCCAACGAGGACGATACCACCCCCATCGGAGCAATCACCTCGGGCGGCTTTGGCCCCACCGTGGGCGGCCCGATCGCCATGGGATATCTGCCAGGCGCGATCGCCGCAAACGGCGCCACGGTTTATGGTGAACTCAGAGGCAAACGCCTGCCGCTGAGGGTAACCCCCCTTCCCTTCACCCCAGCAAGATTCAAACGCTGAACAACCGCTCAACAACGGAGAGCCCTGATCAAATACACTGAACTGCATGAATGGCTTCGCATGGAGGATGATATCGTCGTCGTCGGCATCACCGAGCACGCCACCACTAAACTGGGCGATATCGTGTTCGTCGAATTGCCCGAGGTTGGTGCTATCGTGGCAAAAGATGACGAAGTCGTCGTGATCGAGAGCGTCAAGGCCGCGTCAGATATTCTGGCTCCGCTGGATGGCGAAATCGTCGCAGTCAACGATGCACTTGGCGAAACACCCGCATTGGCCAACGAAGATGCGACGGGCGCGGGCTGGTTCTTCAAGATCAAGCCGTCCGATCCGTCTCAGATGGACGCCTATATGGACGAAGACGCCTATAACGCTTTGATCGCCTGAAAACCGGAGCCACCGATGCCCTTCACCCCCACAGACTACCTGCCTTATGACTTTGCCAACCGCCGTCACATCGGGCCATCCCCCGCCGAAATGGAGCAGATGCTGAACGTTGTGGGGGCACCGGATCTTGATGCGCTGATCACCGATACCCTGCCTGCGAAAATCAGGCAGGCAGAACCGCTCGACTTCGGAAAACCCTTGTCCGAGCGCGAGTTGCTCCATCACATGAAGGTCACGGCATCCAAGAACAAGGTGCTGACCTCCCTGATCGGGCAAGGGTATCACGGGACGGTCACGCCACCCGCAATTCAGCGCAACATCTTTGAAAACCCGGCCTGGTATACCGCCTACACGCCCTATCAGCCCGAAATCTCCCAAGGCCGGCTTGAAGCCTTGCTGAATTTCCAGACGATGGTGTCGGACCTGACCGGGCTGGACATCGCCAATGCCTCGCTTCTGGACGAGGCGACCGCCTGTGCCGAAGCCATGACGATGGCGCAGCGTGTGGCCAAGACCAAGGTTCAGGGGTTCTTCGTCGACGAAAACTGCCACCCGCAGAACATCGCCGTCATGAAAACCCGGGCAGCCCCCCTGGGCATCGAGATCATCCTGGGCAACCCCGATGATCTGGACGCCAGCCGCGTGTTCGGGGCGATCTTTCAGTATCCCGGCACCTATGGGCACTTGCGGGACTTCACGCCGCAGATTGCCAAACTGCACGAGGCGCAGGCAATCGGCATCATCGCCGCCGATCCACTGTCGCTTACGCTGCTGAAAGAACCCGGTGCAATGGGTGCCGATATCGCCGTGGGCAGCACGCAGCGCTTCGGCGTGCCCGTCGGGTTCGGAGGCCCGCATGCCGCATATATGGCCACCCGGCAGGCATATGCCCGATCCATGCCGGGTCGGATCGTCGGCGTCTCCATCGACAGCCACGGCAACCGCGCCTACCGCTTGTCGCTTCAAACCCGCGAACAACATATTCGCCGGGAAAAGGCCACCTCGAACGTCTGTACCGCACAGGCCCTGCTGGCGGTCATGGCGGGGTTTTACGCGGTGTTTCATGGGCCGCACGGCCTGCGCGCAATCGCTCAGCGGATACACCGCAAGACCGCGCGCCTTGCAGAGGGGATAAAGGCCGCAGGTTTCGACGTGCGCCCGGCAACCTTCTTTGACACGATCACCGTCGAGGTCGGCCCGCTACAGGCAGCCGTCATGAAATCAGCCGTTGAAGAAGGCATCAACCTGCGCAAGGTCGGCACCAGCCAGGTTGGCATAACGCTTGATGAACGCACCCGCCCGGCCACCATCGAAGCGGTCTGGCGCGCCTTTGGCATCACCCGCAAGGACAAGGACTATACCCCGCATTATCAGATGCCGGATAAACTGATCCGGACCACGGACTACCTCACGCACCCCGTGTTCCACATGAACCGCGCCGAGACCGAAATGATGCGCTATATGCGCCGTCTGGCGGACCGTGACCTGGCGCTGGACCGCGCGATGATCCCCCTTGGGTCATGCACGATGAAGCTGAATTCGGCCGCGGAAATGATGCCGGTAAGCTGGGACGAATTCTCGCTGCTCCACCCCTACATCCCGCGCGATCAAGCGGCGGGATACATGGAGATGATCGACGATCTCTCGTCCAAGCTGTGCGACATCACCGGATATGACGCGATCTCGATGCAGCCCAACTCGGGTGCGCAGGGCGAGTATGCCGGCCTTCTGACCATTGCCGGGTATCACCGTGCGAATGGTCAGGCTCATCGCAATGTCTGCCTGATCCCGATGTCTGCCCATGGAACCAATCCCGCCTCGGCACATATGGTCGGCTGGAAGGTGGTTGCGGTGAAATCCGCCGCCAACGGGGATATTGATGTCGAGGATTTCAAGGCCAAGGCACAAGAGAACGCCGAAAATCTTGCCGGTTGCATGATCACCTACCCCTCTACCCACGGTGTGTTCGAGGAAACCGTGATCGAGGTCTGCAAGATCGTCCACGACCTTGGCGGTCAGGTCTATATTGACGGGGCCAACATGAACGCGATGGTCGGACTGTCGCGCCCCGGAGACCTTGGCGGTGACGTCACCCACCTCAACCTGCACAAAACCTTCTGCATCCCCCACGGCGGTGGTGGTCCCGGCATGGGACCGATTGGCGTCAAGGACCACCTGATCCCGCACCTGCCGGGTGATCCGAACTCGGGCGAAGGCGCGGTGTCGGCGGCCCCCTTCGGCTCTCCCTCCCTGCTGCCGATCTCCTGGGCCTATTGCCTGATGATGGGGGGCGATGGCCTCACCCAGGCCACCCGGGTCGCGATCTTGAATGCCAACTACATTGCCAAACGGCTCGAAGGGGCATTCGAGGTCTTGTACAAGGGCCCGACTGGGCGCGTCGCACATGAGTGTATCATCGACACGCGCCCCTTTGCAGAAAGCGCCCATGTCACGGTGGATGACATCGCCAAGAGGCTGATGGACTGCGGCTTTCATGCGCCAACGATGAGCTGGCCGGTTGCAGGCACCCTGATGATCGAACCCACCGAATCCGAGACCAAGGCCGAGCTTGACCGTTTCTGCGAGGCCATGCTGGCCATTCGTGCCGAGATTGCCCAGATCGAAGCGGGCGAGATTGATCCTCTCAACAACCCGCTGAAAAACGCACCACATACGATGGAAGATCTGGTGAAGGACTGGGATCGCCCTTACTCGCGCGAAACCGGTTGTTTTCCTCCGGGCGCGTTTCGCGTGGACAAATACTGGCCTCCGGTCAACCGCGTGGACAACGTCTGGGGCGACCGAAATCTCAGCTGCACATGCCCGCCCATGGACAGCTATTCCGAGGCCGCCGAATAGCTTCGACAAAGCCGCGCTTGCCATTGCCCGAGCGGACTGATGCATCACCCTGCGCAGGGTGATGCCATCAGGCGGGTTTGCGCACGCCCATCATCCAGAAGCCCAGAACACCCGCGACCCCTGCCGCGTTCAGCCAGATACCTGCGCTGAAGGCGTCCCAGGGGCACAGGATCGCGAAACCGCATGCGCCAAGCAGGACGCGCTCATGGATTTCAAGGGAACGTACGAAAAAGCCGACGATCCCGGCCGTGACCACATAGACACCAACAAGCGCCTTCACCGCCGTGAGGGCAATTACCCATCCCTCTGCGTCAAACAGCAATGCCGGCGAGACCGCGAAGAAGAACGGAATGAGATAGGCCGGCCAGGCAATACGCACGGCCTCAAGCCCCGTGGCCATGGGCGGTGCCTTGGCCATGTTGGCCGCCACAAAGGCGGCGATGGCCACAGGGGGCGTCAGCATGGACAACATTCCGAAATACAGCACGAAAAGATGCGCCGACATCGGCGTCAGGCCCAGTTCGACCAAGGGCGGTGCCGCCAATGAGGCCAACAGCAGATAGACGCCAACCGTTGGCAGGCCCATGCCCATCACGATACACACCAGTGCCGTCACGATCAGCAACAGCAACAGGCTGGACTGTCCCAGTTGCACAAGGAAGAACCCCAGTCCGAAAGACAGGCCCGAGCGCGCCACGAGGCCGATGATCATGCCCGCAATCGCACAGATCAGGATGATCTCGACCGCCGCGCGGCCCGCTGAAATCATCACCTCGATCATAACCGATGGCGATACCTTGCGCCCGTCATATGTCTGGAACAGCGACAAGACCAACAGGACGACGATTGACAAAAGCGCCGCCGTCTCGGGCCTGAGGTTGAAACTGAACAGCCCCACCAGCAGCACGATGAAGGGCATGAAAATGAACCAGCCTTTGCGCATGACCGCGCCCAGCGGTGGAATCTGCGCTTCATCCACCCGCGCGATGTTCAAGCGCCCCGCTTCGAGATCGGCGAAAACGAACAGGCTGAAGTAATAGAGGATCGACGGGATCAGGGCCGCAAGCATCACATCGACATAGCTGGCTTGCAGGTTCTCGGCCAAAAGGAAGGCCGCCGCGCCCATGATGGGTGGCATCAGTTGGCCACCGGTAGAGGCCGCCGCTTCGATCGCGCCCGCGGTCTTGGCCTTGTAGCCTCCGTTCTTCATCATGGGGATGGTGATCGCGCCGGTCGAGGCCACGTTGGACACCGCACTCCCCGAGACCGAGCCAAAGAAAGCCGACCCCAGAATGGCAATCTTGCCCGCGCCTCCGCGTTTGCGACCGGCCAGAGCCAGGGAAAGGTCAGAGAAAAACGCCGACCCGCCCGTCGCCAACAACAGTTGCGACAGGATCAGGAAGGGCACAACCACGGCCACGGCAATCGACAAGGCCGCCCCCGCCAGAGAGGCGCTGTCCAGCATCAGGAAGGTCAGCAGGCGGTCCGGCGCTATCGATCGGCTTTGCAGCGGGCCTGAAAAATTGCTGGAAAACAGCGCGTAAAGGCAAACCGCGCCAAGAATGACGATCAGGCTCCACCCCATGGTGCGCCGGACGGCCTCGATGATCAGGACAAACCCGATGACGGATACGATCAGAGCTTCGGTGGGATGATAAAAGACGTTCTCTGACAGGGTTGGAAACCGCACCGCAAGCCAGGCTCCGAACCCGAGTGAGGCAACCGCGGCTGCTATGGACACGGCACGAGGACCTGACCCGGAGGTGAGATAGGCCACCGCCATGGCCAGCGTCAGCGCGACGATCAACACCTGTTCGGAATAGACCCGCCAGCCGATCCACAGCGGTGCTCCGGAAGACCAGAACACCGCCACGATTGTGATCAGCGCAGCAAGGATGCCGATGACCAGCCCCTCGCCGCGCGTCATGTCTCTCATCTGTCAGATCCCGCTATGTGGCTTACTCAGGCCACACACCCATCTCCTTGTAGAACTTGATGGCACCCGGGTGATAGGTCACGCCGATGTCCTTGCCCATGTTTTCCTTGGCAAAGCCGTTCCAGAACGGGCCACCCGCCAGCAGATCCGCCTCTTTTTCCCAAAGCGCCTTGACGGCGTTATAGACCATGTCCTCAGAGACATCGTTGTTTGCAAACAGAACATAATCGAACACGTTCACATAGGTGGGCTCATTAATGCCCGGCACGCTGCCTGCCGGCAGTTCCTGCAGATAGGTCTGGGGCAGCCACTCGCGCATCCGCTCCAAGGCTTCGGGGCTATTGTCAAATGACAGATAGCGGATGCCGAAGCTTGCATCGAACTCGCGGCTGTTGCCCGCGCCCACAACAACGATGGCCACATCTGCCGATCCTTCGGCAAAGCTGGACCACATGCGCGGGAAGTTCGGCACCGCCACGCCTTCGACCTGATCCAGCGTCATGCCCGCATTGGCGAAATAGCCTTTCGAGACATAATCACCCAACGCGCCCTCGGCGAATACAGGCACGCGCTTGCCGGCCAGATCGGCCACCGACATGATGTCGCTATCCTTGCGCACGATATAGGCATTGCGGAACGGCATCAGCGTCGCAACCATCTGCAGGTTGGGGTTGGGACGCCCTTCGGACATGCCGGTGCCCGCGACGGCATAGGTCATCTGAACGACGTTCGCGATACCGAATTCGATCTCACCGACATTCACCAGCGGGATGTAATCGGCTGTATTGGCCAGCTCCTGAGGGCGCATTTGCATGTCGCCGGCTTCCGAGATCGCTGCGGCCAGCGTCCTGCCGATCTGGCTTGTGCCACCGGTTGCCGTTGACCCCAGAGCGGCAATCTCTGCCGACACCACCGTGGCGGCAAGGCTGATCGCCGTGGCAAGGCCGAAAATTCTTTTCATGTTCATTTTTACTCTCCCTGTTTTGTTGATTTAGTGATGTTCAAAAAGCGGGCCATGACCCGCAAACTGATCGTTGATGCCCATCGCGCGCAGCGCGTGCCAGTATGTGGCGGCGTTGATCGCCACGAAGGGTTTTCCATATTCCTTCTCAAGATCGACACAGAGCGCGCACATCGACAGGTTCGTCCCCACCTGCACGAAGGCATCCACATCATCGCCGTCCATCTCGGCCACGTGTCGGCGCAGGTCCTCCTCCTGCACCTGGGCGATGGCCACGGGGCTTGAGCATTTCAGGCCGCGAAAGCGCACCACATCAAACCCGCAATCCTGGAAAAACAGGGTGACGTTCTTGTCCGACACCGGAAAATAGGGAGAGATCACCGCGATCCGTTTCGCCCCCGTCAGGTTCAGCGCCGCCTCGCAGGCGAAAGATCCCGCAGAGACCTGCAAACCGCAGTGATCGGACAGTTCCTGCATGCGCTTTTCCGATGGTGCGCGCCCGTCCCAGAACATCAGCGCCGACATGCCCATGATCAGGTAATCCGGCTCGGCGGTACTGCAGCGATCCACCGCGTCATACAACGTCGCTCCGATCGCATCGACAAGCGCGACGAAATCCTCGTCATTGGACACTTTCATGTTCGGCACAAAGATGCGGCCAAAGTGATTGGTCACGCCCGGAACACGGAAGTCATCCATGTCCGGCTGCACAATGGTGTTGGTCGAAGGAGCGACAACCGCAAACTTGCAGCGCCAGCCCCGTGCGTCTTTCGCCATAAGCCAACCTCCCGGCACTTTCCTTGAGGCATTTAGATATCTTGAATCTCGATCCGTCAAGAATTTGTCTGGACAAATTCTTGACCAACCCTGCGATTGCCCTCTATTCAGGCTGCATCAAATGCAGGCGCTACGGGGGTACAAACCGACCACCCCCCGTGCCAAGGGGGGTACAAAATGGCCAATCCAAAGCTCAAACAGATGATTGAGGCGGGAGAGTTCATCACCGCCCCCGGCGTCTTCGACATGATTTCGACCCTTGTGGCCGACCGGATGGGGTTCCCCGCCTTGTACGTGACAGGCTATGGCGTTTCAGCCTCTCACCTTGGTCTGCCGGATGCGGGGATCATGACATATACGGATATGGAAACCCGCGTGCGCCGCATCGCCGAAGGGGCCGATACCCCTGTGATCGCGGATGCCGATACAGGCTATGGCGGGCTTTTGAACGTGCGCCACACCGTGCGCGGCTATGAGGCCGCAGGAGTGAGCGCAATCCAGATCGAGGATCAGGAATATCCCAAGAAATGTGGCCATACTCCGGGCCGCCGGGTGGTTGCGCTGGAAGACATGGTTGCCAAGATCAAAGTGGCCAGCGACAGCCGATCCAGCGCCGACTTTCTGATCATCGCGCGCACCGACAGCCGCACCAGCCTGGGTCTGGACGAAGCGCTGCGTCGGGGCGAAGCCTTTGCCGAAGCAGGCGCGGATGTCGTTTTCATCGAAGCCCCTGAAACGGTTGAAGAAATGCAGATGATCAACGACCGCATCGGCAAGCCGACGCTGGCCAATATGGTATCGGGAGGCAACACGCCGATCCTGTCCTCGGCCAAGCTGGCCGAGCTCGGATTCGCCATTGCTATCCACCCGGCCCTTGGGTTTCTGGCGATGGGTCACGCGCTGAAGGCGGCCTACGGTGAACTGGCCGAAACCGGCGATGTCGCGGGTGCGCAGCTGGATGATTTCAAGGAGTTCAGCAAATTGATGGGCTTCGAGGATGTCTGGGAATTCGACCGCAAATGGGCGCAGGTCTAACTGCCCTCAAGATCGATTCGCGTCCTGTGGATGTATTTTTCGCCACCCAGATGCCAGTTGAACGAAGCAATCAGCGTTCCTGAGGCACTGGAGTATCGCCGCAGAATACGCAGCGTGGGCCCGCCAATGGGGATACCCAGCGCGCGGGCCACATGGGACGGTGCCGCCAAAGCCTGTGTTTCCTGCTCGACGTCGCGCACGGCTTCACCGGCGGCCTCTGCCAGCCCCGCGTAGATCGGGCCGGGTCTGCGCGCAAGTTCCGGTGCGATCACCGCAAAACGCTGGGGCACAAAGCTTTCGACAAAGGCCAGAGGCTCTCCATTCGCCATGCGGCGCAGGCCAAGAATGGTCAGCCATGGCGCACCGGCAATGCCTCCGACACGGCGGGCAACATCTTCGTCAAGGATCGTATCCTTTGTGCCCAGAACCTCCAGATTGGTCGCTTCGGCAAACTGCGTCAGGTCCGACATCGACCGGTAATTCTGCACAAACACGCCCGAGGGCGTATCGCGCAAGACCTGGCTCCCGGCCCCTTGGACGCGCGAGACCATGCCATCTGCCTGCAATCGGCGCAGCGCCTCACGCACCGTAAAGCGGCTGACGCCGAACCGATCGCACAACACCGCCTCGCTGGGCAATCGCGCGCCGACCGCATGCACGCCCGAGGCGATCTCGGTGCGCAGCGCCTCGTCTATCTCGACGTAACGTGGGGTTTTGGCCGGTTCTGTCACTGCACCTCCCGCGTCACGCCACGTCTTCCAGATCGCGCAGCGACTGGATCATCGACGACCGCATCACATAGGCGAGGTGTTTTTTCGGATCATCGACGGTGGCGCGCAACTCGTCGTGATAGGCTTGGCGCTTCACGGGATCGGTTTCGTTCAGAACCGCCCGATTGCGCAGGGCCTGTGCCTGCACGGTTTCAATGGCCACCTTGCGCCGCTGGCGCTCATAGCGCCCCATCAGATCAGGGGACGCCCCGCGCCAGACCTGCGCCAGTTTTTCGGCCAGGTTGACCGCATCATGCACGCCGCCATTCATGCCCATGCCGCCCAGCGGGTTGTTCAGATGCGCCGCGTCTCCGGCCAGAAAAATGCGCCCATGCACATAGGCCTCCGCAACCCGCTCATGCACACGATAGGCTGTTTTATGAGCGATTTCATAGGGTTGCCCAGGAAGTAGAGCCTGCATCCGCTGCTCGATACGTTCAGGATCCAGAATCTGCTCATCGCTGAGGCTGGGATCGGTTGGAAACAGCACCCGCCACAAGGTTGGTGTGCGCAGCAGAACCAGCCACTCTTCGGGGTCAGAGATGTAACATATATCCGCCAGCCCCTCGATGGCCTGATCATAGCGGAAGGGGGTGGACAGCGAAAGAAAGATCTCGGGGATCGTCAGACCGGGGAATGCGACCCCGGTGGATTTGCGCACCGTCGAGCGCGCGCCATCCGCACCAATCAGATAGGCGGCACGAAACGTCTCGACGCTGCCATCGGTACGACGGGCCGTCACCGTGACACTGTCGGCATCCTGCGCAACACCTTCCACCACGATATCGGTGATCAGCTCTGCATCCGGTTCCGCCTCAAGGCGGGTGCGTGCGGCTTCCGTCAGCTTCCACTGTTCGGCCTGCAGGCGATAGGGGTGGTTCGTCTCACCCGCCAGCAGACCCAGATCGAAGGTGGCCACTTCGCCCTCCTTGCGGTCACGGAACTGCCACAGCGGACATTTGATGCCGCGTTCGATCAGCCCATCCGCCAGACCCAGTCTATCGAGGAAATCCAGCGTGGGCGGATGAAAGGTCGAGGCGCGCAGATCCACGGCAAGGTCGGCGGATGCCTCAAGCACCGTGACCGGAATACCCTCTTCCAAAAGCGATACCGCCGCCACAAGACCCACAGGCCCGGCACCAGCGATCAGAACTCTGTTTTCGATTATCTGCATTGGCCTCTCCTTGGTCGCCTTAACGGTAAGTGCACGCCTTCTGCCGTCAAGACAAATTTGTCTGGACAAATCATGTGACGCAGAGAGGATATGGTCAATCCAACTTCGCTGGCAGACGCGGCGCACAACACAGGACACAGGTCATGACACACCCATCTCTGAAAGGCCGAGTCATCCTTGTCACGGGCGGCTCACGCGGGCTTGGGCGTGAGATGGCCCTGGCATTGGCAGAGGCGGGAGCGAAACTGGCGATCACCGGCAGCCAGCCCTCTGCGGCGCTTGATCAGACGCGCGACGCGATTGGCGAAAATGCCATTGCTCTGGTGGCGGATGTGACGAATGCCGACGCGGCCGCACAGGCGGTCGCGCAAACCGTCGCCGCTTTTGGCCGCCTCGATGTGCTGATCAACAACGCGGGTCTGGGGATGCGGGTGATATCGGAAACCTTCAACACTGTTGCGACCCGGTTCTGGGAGGCGGAACCGGATGCATGGCGACGCATCGTTGAGACAAATGTGAACGGACCCTTCCTGATGGCACAGGCGGCGGTGCCGCAAATGCTGGCGCAGGGTTTCGGCAAGATCATAAACATCTCGACCTCGGATCAGACCATGATCCGCAGGGGATATGCGCCCTATGGCCCGACCAAGGCATTTCTGGAAGCCGCCAGCCGGGTCTGGGCCGAAGATCTCAAAGGCACCGGCGTTGACGTGAATGTGCTGTTGCCCGGAGGCGCAACAGACACCGACCTGTTGCCGCCCGCGCCGGACAAGAAAGGCGCGGACGGCAACCTTTTGTCGCCCGACATCATGCGCGCCCCTGCCCTGTGGCTCAGCTCGGACGTCTCGAATGGGATCACCGGCGCGCGCTATATCGCGCGGTTGTGGCAGGACGCACAGCCCGATGCCGCGCGGGATGATCAGGGGGAGAAGCCGCGCATCATGTGATGGTGCAGCTTTCCATATAGGCAACTGCGTCCTCGGTCCCGATCAGATCGGCGTATTTCGCACTCATGTCAAACAGGTTCGCCTCATGCGGCCCTTCGGCGCGATCGCCGCAGGCCTCATGGGCGATCAGAGTGACAAAGCCCGATGAGATGCTATCGATGCAGGTTGCCCGCACACAGCCGGATGTAGTCAGGCCGCCGATGATCAGCGTGTCGATCTTGTGAAACTGCAGCGTTGCCGCAAGAGACGTGCCGAAGAATGCGCTGGGGTATTGCTTGGTGATCATCAGATCACCCTCCTGCACGCTCAAACCGTCAACGAGGCGTTGTGTGTCCCGCCCGGCATCAAAGCACGACAGCGCGGGCACCTTGGCATAAAACGCCCCTCCGTCGCCGCCCCCGGGCTGATACTTCACCTCGGTAAAGATCACCGGGACATGCGCTGCCCGCGCAGCCTCGGCCAGTCGGATCGCATGATCACGCGCCGCGACACATCCCTCTCCACCATAGAGCGGGGCCTCGGGGTCGAAATAGGCCTGTGCGAAATCCACCAGAACCAAGGCTGGCCGCGCGCCATAGGTCTGTTTGGCGTGATATCCTGCCTTGTCGTAATTTTGCTCGAGTGTCTCGTTCATCCCACATCCTCCTGATATCACATAGACCTTGGCTGTTTCGCTGATCTTGTCCAGAACCTTTCCCATGTGCAAACAGTACAGGATCAACCGAGTGGGCCGATTGCGGCGCGAACCTCAGTTTAAACAAGCGATGGAAAGGCCTTTGTTTGGCACATATCAACACTGTCCTGCAGTCGATCAATTCCGAGGATGGCGCGTTTTGTGTCGACATCTTCAAACGTCCCGATGGCAGCTTTGGCTTTGATACCTTTCGGCGCGATGCGGAGGATCCCAGCGGGTGGTTCCCGGTGGGCCATTTCTCGGATCAGGTGTTTGACAGCCCTGAAGCGGCCCGGATGGCCGCAACGCAAAACGTGTCCTGGTTCAGTCCTGACTGAGAAATGGCCAGCGCCTTTGTCCAGGATCATGAGTGACGGCTTTATTCTGCTGCCCCCTCACGCACAGGCATGAGGGGGGCACCGCTCAGAGCAATCCGTCGGGCAGCTTTTGTTCCGCGGCCGTATTGGCGCGGCGGAAGATCAGTGTCACCAGCGTCGAGACGATCACGATAAACAGCGAATACAGCACCGGCACCGCCATGACCTCCTGGGCCTGAGTTCCGGAAAAGGTGAATACGATGATCGCAATGGCAAGCGGTCCATTCTGGATGCCGGTCTCAAGCGCGACAGTGCGTGCATTGCGCGGATGAAGGCGCAGAGCGCGGGCAAACATGTACCCGATCGCAATCCCCATCACCCCAAGACCGATCGCAGCCACATATGTGGCTGGCGTCGTTTCCAACAGGAACCGCCAGTTGCGCGGCACCCAACTGACCATCAGAAACACGATGAAAAACAGCGCAAGGGCCGAGCCGAGGAACTCGGTCACCGCACCAACATTGGCGTTGATCTTGCGCAACGCCATCCCGATGGCCACCGGCACCAGCAACAGCACCAGCGTGGCAATGATGTTCTCACGCGGAATATCGAGATCCAGAGCGGTCGCATAGACCACCAGTACAATCGGGATCAGGACAACGCCCGTGATCGTCGAGGTCACAGTCATCAGGACCGAAAGCGCCAGATTTCCCTTGGAAAAATAGGTGAAGATATTCGATGTCGTCCCGCCGGGCATGCAGGACATGATCAGAATGCCCATCGCGATCGCCTGCGGCACTGTAAGAAACGTCACCAGCAAGAAGCCGATAAGCGGCATGAAGCCGTATTGCGAGATCACCCCAATCGCCAACCCATAAGGCCTGCGCAGAGCGAGGTAAAAGTCGCGCGGCGTCAGGGACGCGCCCATTCCCAGCATGATGACAAAGATCATCAGTGCCAGCAGCGCCTGTTCAAATGCTCCGACCATGACTCGTTACTCCGCTGCGTGCTGCGCCAGTTCTTCGGCGCGCAGGTCTTTTCTGAGGATTTTTCCAACATTCGACTTCGGCAGATCGTCGCGGAATTCGACGCGCTTGGGCACTTTATACGCCGTCAGATGCGCCTTGCAGTGATTGCGTATATCCGCCTCGCTCAAACCCGCGTCGCGCCTGACGACAAAGGCTTTGACGGCTTCGCCCGAGCTTTCATCGGGCACGCCGATGACAGCCGCCTCAAGGATACCGGGATGGCTGGCAAGGCAGTCCTCGACCTCGTTGGGATAGACGTTGAAGCCAGATACGACGACCATGTCCTTCTTGCGATCCACAATGGTGAAATAGCCATCGGCATCCATGACGCCAATATCGCCGGTCAGGAACCAGCCGTCCTTCATCACGGCCGCGGTCTCTTCCGGTTTGTTCCAGTAGCCGGCCATGATCTGAGGCCCCTTGGCCGCAATTTCACCGCTTTGCCCCTGTGGGACTTCTTTACCGTCATCGTCCAGACAGGCCACCAGGGTGGATGGAACCGGAACACCGATTGTCCCTTCCCGCGTTTTGCCCAGAGGTTCGAAAGTAAGCACCGGCGAGGTTTCGGTCAGGCCATATCCCTGCAGGACGGGTTTTCCGGTGATGGCCTCCCATTTCCGAGCGACGGAAGCCTGCAGCGCCATGCCCCCCGCAGAGGCGAATTTCAGATGTTTGGGTGGGCTGTCGGTGAACCAGATCTCATTTGTCAGACCGTTGAACAATGTGTTCACGCCGCTCATCCAGGTGATGCGATAATTCTCGAAGGCGCGTTTGAGGTTCGACAGCGGCCGCGGATTGGGGATCAGGATGTTACGCGCGCCCAACCAGTAAAATCCAAGCAGATTCACGGTGAACGCAAAGATGTGATACATCGGCAGAGCGGTCAGTGCGATCTCTTCGCCTTTCTTGACTCCCGAGATCAACTCCATCGTCTGTTCCATGTTCAGGATCAGATTGGCATGGGTCAACATCGCGCCCTTGGCCACACCCGTCGTGCCTCCGGTGTATTGAAGACAGGCCACATCATCCGGCTGCACGCTCTGGTGATAGGCATCCACTTCGATCTTCTCGGCCCGGGCACGCACCCGGCCCGCTTCGAGCGCCTCGGGAAGTCGGATATGGGCCACTTCAACAGGTTCCACCGAACGGTCCCAGTATTTCTGCACCAGACCAACAATGCCACGGGGCATCGCGGGCAGGAATTCAGCGACCCGTGTCACGATGATATTGGGGATCGGATGGCCCCGTGTCGCGTCCGGAATCTTGTTGGCAAACATATCGATGATCACAAGCGCATGCGGTTCTGCATCCGAGAACTGCTTGGCCATTTCATCGGCAGTATAAAGCGGGTTTACATTGACCAGCACGCAGCCTGCCTTGAGAATACCGAAAGCCGCCACCGGGAAACTGAGGCAATTGGGCATTTGCAAAGCGACCCGGTCGCCCTGTTTCAGACCGGCAATTTCGCGCAGATAAACCGCGAAGGCGTCCGACATTTCATCGACCTGGGCGAAGGTCAGCGTGCCGTTCATGCCGTTGGGCATAACTGCGGTAAAGGCCGGCGCATTCGCGTAAGTATCCGCAACCGATCTGATCAGGTCACCGATGGTGCGATAGGATGCTGTGCCGATGTCGGACCGGGCTTGCGGTTGATAAAAGGCCGTCCACGGCCGCTTTGCAGCAGTCATTGCTTCCTCCCCAGTCAATGCGCTGAGGCTGGATTAGTGCGTCCGGGCCGATTTGTCGAATGTCAAGCAGCGCCCGACCGCAATTACGGTGCGTAAACTGTGACGGACAAAACCTAAGCTTCAGGTCTTGTTGCGCTTTGGCGTTTGATCCCCGCCCGCACGCCGCGGTGCCGGCTTTCCGCCTCTGCGTGGCGCTGTTTTGGCCTTGCCCGGTGGCGTGAACCGTTTCGAGCTGTCACGCGCATCCGCGAAAGCGCCGCCTGCCTTGGCGGGTTTCCTGGCCGGCTTGGCATCACCTTTGGTCACTGGTCTGGCACCCGGTCCGCTTGCTGCGGGCTTCGGTTTGTCCCGGTTGGGCGGCGGTTTGGGTTTGGATTTGCCTTTGGCCGTCACGTAATCAGGTTTTGAAGCCCCTTTCGCGTGATCAAACTTGGGCTTGGGCCGTGCAGCATCCGGCTTTGGCTTGCTCCATTTGGCCTCAGCGCCCGGTGCCCGCGGCGGGGTCGCATCACTGCGTGGCGCAGGTTTGGGTTTGGAGGCGCGGGCTGGACGGCGATCTCCGTCATCATGACGCGAGCGGTCATCGCGACGCGGGCTGTAGGGCTTGGCCGGTTGGCTTGAAACCTGTGGCGGGCCATCCAGGGTGCGCACGGTGACGCCGTCTTCCAGTTTGCTCTCAGGGCCAAGGCCCGTGAGGAATGCAGCCAGGCTCGGTGTGGAAATCTCGACAAAGGTCTCGCTGTATTGCACCCGGATGGCACCAATGGCGGTCTTGTCCAGACCGCCGATACGGCACAGCATCGGCAACAGCCAGCGCGCTTCGGCCCGGTCATTGCGCCCGACAGACAAGGCAATCCAGCTGCTGGGACCAAAGGCCTTTTGCTCGCGCTTTTCAGGTTTGGTATCAGGTGGCAGAAGTTCCTCGGGAGCCGAGCGGCGCGCGCGATACAGCCGCAGATAGGCTGCGGCAATCGCTTCGGGGGATTGCGCGGCCAAGAGGCGCTCGGCGAAAGCTGTTTCATCCTCGGTCGGCTCATCCGACCATACCGGGTCCGACAACAGGCGTTCTTCGTCGAGTTTGCGAATATCATCAGCCGACGGTGCAACCGTCCATTCGGCAGTGATCTTGGCCCATTTCAGCAGGCGCTCCATTTTCGATGCAGCACGCGGCGGCACGATCAGCGCCGAAATCCCCTTGCGCCCGGCGCGTCCCGTCCGCCCCGAGCGGTGCAAGAGGCCTTCGGTGTTGGTCGGCAGATCGGCATGGATGACAAGATTGAGGTTCGGCAAGTCGATCCCGCGGGCGGCAACATCGGTGGCCACGCAAACCTTGGCACGCCCGTCTCGCATCGCCTGAAGCGCATTCGTGCGTTCACTCTGGCTCAGTTCTCCGGACAGGCAGACGACTGAAAAGCCGCGATTGGACAGGCGTGCCATCAGATGGTTCACGGTGGCGCGCGTGTTGGCGAATACGATCGCACTGTCCGCATCATGAAAGCGCAGCAGGTTGAAGATCGCATTCTCGCGATCCTGTTCGGCGACGCGCACGGCCTGATAGCTGATATCCGTGTGCTGCTTGGCCCCGCCCACGGTGTTTATCCGCTGAGCATCGCGCTGATACTGCTCGGCCAGCTTGGCAATCATAGGCGGCACGGTGGCCGAGAACATCAGCGTACGGCGATCCGCGGGAGCTTCGCCCAACATGAATTCCAGATCTTCGCGAAATCCCAGATCCAGCATTTCATCCGCTTCGTCCAGCACCACAGCGCGCAGCGCCGACATGTCCAGTGAACCGCGCATGATGTGATCGCGCAAACGCCCCGGCGTGCCCACAACGATATGCGCGCCGCGTTCGAGCGCGCGGCGTTCATCGCGCATGTCCATACCACCAACGCAGGACGCGATCCGCGCACCGGCTTTTTCATAAAGCCAGCGCAGCTCCCGCATGACCTGGAACGCCAATTCGCGCGTGGGTGCGATCACCAGTGCAATCGGAGTGCCCGCCGGACCGAACTCGGTTGCATCCCCAAGAAGCGTTGGTGCAATCGCCAGACCAAAGCCGACAGTTTTGCCAGACCCGGTCTGAGCCGAGACCAGCAAATCCTTGGTAACGAGATCAGGGTCGCAAACAGCCTCCTGAACCGGCGTTAACGTATCATAGCCCCGCTCGCTGAGCGCTTGGGAAAGGGTAGAGATCATGGCGGGATATGTCCGTAGAGTTGCGGCGGAATCCGCCGGGATGCGTGCCTGCTGTGCAAGCACCCTGTCCTTAACGACGAACGAGACAGAAGTATATGGTCAAATCCGTCTCGCCCCATCCTGCGCCGTGCGGTCATTCAGCCTCAGAGATCACAGCCCGACCCGTTCTTGCGCGGTTTGGGCAGGCTTGGGCTTTGACAGATCACTCCGACAATTTGCCCAGCGCCAGTTCCGCCGCTTCCAGTGCCCCTTCCAGATACCCGCCGAACTCGGTTGCGACCTCGGTTCCGGCCAGGATCACGCGGCCATCCCAAAGATTTTCCAGGCCCCGAGGCATCCCGTATTGCGGATGCGCCATCACAGGTGCCTGATCAGCCATGACGGCCGTGAACGGATCACAGGCCCAGTCCTTGATGAACAACGCCTCGGGTTCGGCAGCCTGTGCTCCGAACAAACGCACCAACTGTGCCAGAACCTGTTGACGCAAAACCTGCTCGTCGCGCCGGGCCTGAGGAAGCACACCGATAAATCCGAACAATGCGAACAAGCCATCTGTCGAAGGTGACGCGTCATGGATCTCGACCATGGGTCCAAAGCGGCTCATGGCATCGCCAGACAGACCCTCCTCGCGCCAGAACGCCGTCGAATAGACCGCCACAGCTTTGGCCTGCCCAGCCATCCATGTCGGCACTGCATGCAAGGCAGCCAGCGCACCGGGTGGCAGTGGCGGATCGAATTCGATCCCGGCAGAGATGCGCGGCGGAAGGGCAAGCACCACCTGATTGGCCTGCACCGTGTCACCGGAGCTCAATCGTACTGACACGCCATGCGGTATCTGCCTCAGCCCCTCTACAGCGGTGTTGAGCCGGGTCCGCCCAGACGGCAGATGCCTGGCCAGACCGTCACTGAGTGTCCCGAGACCACCCTGAACGCGCCATGACCCTTGCATCGAGGAAAACCCCCGCCCGCGCTGCACCTGGCCGCGTTCGTCTTCAAAGCTCAGAATGCCATCGGCGTATTGATCAAACTGCTTCAGCCCCAGCCGTTGCACCAGGTTTGCCATGAGAGGCTGGCCCGGCCAGAACCACGCAGGCCCCAGATCGAAACCGGCCCCCTTGTGATACTCGCTCAGAATACGCCCACCAAAGCGCGAACGCGCTTCGACAAGCAGATAATCCTGCCCCTTTGCTTCGAGCGCATCTGCCAGAGCAAGACCGCAAAGCCCGCCTCCTACGATCAATGTATCGGTTCGCATCCCGCAGCAATCAGGCCGCTGGCGGCGCGGCAAAGGGCAAGTGACCCGTTTTCATCCAGACGGCAGCACCATCTGGGCCGGCCACGGCCTTGAGCTTTGCCTCAACAGGCAGGCGCAGCCACCCGCCCGGTTCGAGCACATCGCCGTCTTCCGACACGGAGCCCGACAGTACCAACAATTCTCCACCGCCCGGCAAAGCACTCTCCAGCGCCTCGCCCGGAGCCATTTTGTGAAACGTCACCCTTTCGCGCGCGTCTTCATGCAAAACGGCAAATCCACCCAGCGCCGCCTGCTCCATATCCAGCCGGATCTGGGTGCGGTCGTCCATGTCGAACTGCCAGAGCTTTACGAAAATGGTACAGCCCTGCGCAGAGCCCGGCGTATGTGACGAGGTCGGCGGGTTGCGCACATAGGTGCCGGCCGGATAGTCGCCATGTTCGTCCTGAAAGACGCCCTCAAGCACAATGAACTCTTCTCCACCGGTATGAGTATGGGCCGAAAACTGAGATCCTGGCGCATAGCGTACAATGGAGGTGGCGCGCGCCACTTCATCGCCGATCCGGTCGAGCATCCGTCTTTCGACGCCCGGCATCGGCGATGCGACCCAATCAAGCCGATTTGCGTGGACAACCACGCGTTCGCAGAAATCCGCATTCAGTTCCATGACAGCGATCCTTTCAGGTTCCGGGTTTCTTCCTAAGACTGGTGTCACCGACACACCAGCCCCGCTGACACTCACCTTCCGGCCAGCACCAAGTCGACAGGCTGGATGTTTACCGGTGCACATGCCAAACAGACCCTGGTAAAACAGGAGTTCACTCATGGCATCCTCACCCCGAGCCCCCATCCGCGTCGACATCGTCTCTGATGTTGTCTGCCCGTGGTGCGCCATAGGTTACCTGCAACTGGCCCGCGCGGCCGAAACTTTGGGCTTGGCCATTGATGTGCATTGGCATCCGTTCGAATTGAACAGCCAGATGGCGATGGAGGGCGAGAAGCTCTTTGATCATCTGGCCCGCAAATACGGCATCACCCCTGCACAATCCCAGCAGAACCGCACACAAATCACGCAGTTGGGCGCAGAGTTGGGTTTCACATTCGCCTTCAGCGACGACATGTTCATGTGGAACACGTTCCGTGCGCACCAACTCATCGAGTGGGCCGAAGAGCAGGATCGCGCGCATGACGCGAAACTGGCCCTATTGGCCGCACATTTCACTGATCGCCGCAATGTGTCTGACCAGGATACTCTTGCGGATATTGCCCGGGATATCGGACTGGACCGCCAAGGTGCCCTCGACATGCTGAACGCCGGCACCCATGCCGAATCCGTGCGCAAGAAGCAGGCTTTCTGGACATCCCAGGGGGTTCAGGGTGTTCCTGCCATGATCTTTGCTCAGCGATATGCTGCGACAGGTGCACAAGGGGTCGCCGGATACAGGCGGATCCTTGAAAACCTCATGACAGATCAGGTGGCCTGAAATCGGCTGAAGAAGCCGCGCCGCTTATAGTAGACATTTTGATAATAAGCATACTTGCAATTCTGCGTTCCCGGACGGACACTGATCCCTCAGTCATTGGGAGCAAACGGGGACATGATGGATATTCACGCCATGCCGGGGCACCTTATCCGTCGCCTCAATCAGATTTCGGTCGCGCTTTTTGCCGAACACATGAACCGATCCGGCCTGTCACTAACGCCGGTGCAGTTTGCCGCTCTTTCTGCCGTGGCCAGTCATCCCGGTATCGATCAGGCTTCGGTTGCGGGACTGGTGGCCTATGACCGCGCCACGCTTGGAAAAGTGATCGACAAACTGGAAGAGCGCGGCTTCATGCGGCGCGCAACCTCACCCAAAGACCGACGCGCCAAGGCACTTGAATTGACCGAAGCGGGCCATGAACTGCTCAAGGCTGCGCGGCCAGTGGTTCTAGCGCTGCAACCGGATATTCTGACGGGGCTCTCGGAAGAAGAACGCCAGACGTTTCTGAACCTGATCGAAAAGATCACAATGGCGGGAAACACGCTCAGCCGTGCGCCGCTCAGACCACTGGATCCCTAAGCGGCAACGGGCTCGATCAAGTGCTGCCCACTGGCACGGTTGGAGTTCACCGCAGTGCCCACGCGATGAAACACCAGTGTCTCTTCCGCGCCCGGCTTCATCAAGAGCGCGGCTCCCTTGCCGGCTTCGCCCAACCACATCGGCCAGTCCTGTGGGTCCAAGATCAACGGCATCCGGTGATGGATCTGGCTCATCTTTCGGTTCGCAGGCGTCGTCACGATCGCGCAGGTCGAGACCCTTTCATCGCCACCACCCCAGTCTTGCCAGACACCGGCAAAGGCGATGGGTGCCGCGTCAGCACGCCGGATGTACCAGGGCAACCGCGCTCCATCTTCTGTTTTGGTCCATTCGTAAAACCCGGTGGCCACGATCAGGCAGCGTCGCTCGCGTGCTGCGGCGCGAAAGGCCGGTTTCTCGGCGATCGTCTCGGATCGGGCATTGATCAACAAAGGACCATCGGACGGCTTCTTGTACCAAGCGGGAAGAAACCCCCACCGCATCGCCTGAAGACGCCGTCCCCCATCATCCGCGTTCACAACATGCACGCGATTGGTCGGACAGACATTGAAATTGGGCACGTCCGGAAGGTCATTTGCCGGACGCGCCTGAAAAAGCTGCGCCATCGCATCCGATGGCAAGGTGATCGCGAAACGCCCACACATGCCCGCCACCCTAGCGCGCCACGTGCCGTCAGGCCAGAGCCCCGCGGAACCCGCTTCCCCCTCGCGCACGCAGGCATTATGACGGGGTCATGACCGCTCAAATCGACATACGCCAGGCGCTGACCCTGCTGCAATCCGGCCAGTTCAAGGCCGCGCTGAAGCTTTGCAAGGCGGGCATGCGTCGCTTTCCCAGGGAACCGGGTTTCGCCAATCTGGCCGGGATGGCGCTGAGCCAAAGCGGCAATCCCCGCGAAGGCGCGCAGTATTTCGTCAAGGCTTTGCGCCTGGCCCCGTCCGACACGGTCTACCAGGACAATCTGGCGATGGCCTATGTGCAATCGGGCCAATATGACAAGGCCGAGGCACTGATCCAGAAAATCCTGCCCAGACGCAGCCAGCAGGGATCGCTCTACTACCAGCTGGGCGTGATGGAGATGCAGCGCGGCGCGCTTGACCGCGCGCTCCAGGCCGCCACCGACGCAATCGAGGCCGACCGCGCCATGATCGCGGATCAAGGTGGGATGACGCCCGAATTCGGGCAGGCGGTGGCCCGCGCCTATAACCTGCGCGCGGTGACCCATGTGGCAATGGGCGATGACGACCGGGCCTATGACGATTACCGGGCGGCGCTGGAATTCGATCCGAACAATCTCGAAACCCTGTCCAACATCTCACTGCAACTCGCACGGCGGATGCAGACAGCCAAAGCGCTGGCCGCGCTGGAAAAGGCGCTGTCGATAAATCCCCGGCATCTGAATGCGCTGCAGCGCTATGGCATCCAGTTGAACGAAGCGGGCCGCCGCGACGAGGCGGTCGAGGTGCTGAACATGGCGCTGCAGGTGGACCCGGCAAATTCCGACATCCTGCGCGAACTGGCCCGGATCGCCACAGCGGATGCGATGCCACAGCTGAAACCAAAACTGGACGCCGCTTTTGCCAAGGCGCGCAAGGGTTCAATCGACCGGGCGCGGGTCGCCTTCGCGCTGGCCCATTGCGCCGAAAAGACCGGGCAAAGTGACGAGGCCGCGCGCCTTTATGGCATCGCCAATGCCCTGACCGCTGAGCTGCGCCCCGATGATCGCGCCCGCGCCGGGCGCGAAGAGGCCGCGATCATGGCGCTGTTTCCATCCGGACATCGGGTGCCGCAAGCCCCTGCAGGCAAAGGCCCGGTGCCAATCTTCGTTGTGGGGCAGCCACGTTCAGGCACCACGCTGACCGAACTGGTGCTCTCGGCCCATCCCCGGATCACCGGCGTGGGCGAACAGGCCATCGCGGGAAGACTGGCACATCCTTTCCTGACCGAGGGTGCGACCTTCGGCGCACAGGAGGCGCAGGCCTTTGCCCGCGACTATTGGACAGCTCTTCCCGGGCAGGAGGGCGACCCGGCCGGCATCGTCGACAAGATGCCTGCCAATTACAAATATGTGGGCTTTCTGCTGGCCGCCCTGCCCGATGCGGTGATCCTGAACGCCGCGCGCGACCCGCGCGACGTGGCCTGGTCGATGTGGCGCAACTGGTTCCCGAACCAGCCGATGAACTACACTTTCGACATGGCAGCCATGGCAGCCGAGGCAAATGCCTATGCCCGCTACATCGCCCATTGGAAGGCGCTGTTTCCCGGCCGGGTGCACGATATAGTCTATGAGGATCTGGTGAGCGATCTGGAGGGCCAGAGCCGCCGTCTGGCCGCTCTGTGTGGTGTTGACTGGATGCCAGACATGGCGGCACCCGAACGCAACACGTCAGCGGTGCGCACCGCCAGCGTCAATCAGGTGCGCGAAGGGGTACACACCCGCTCGATCGGCGGCTGGGCTGAACATGCCGACACCCTGGCTCCGTTTATCGAGGGGCTAGATCCCGAGCTCTGGCCCGGGATCCGCTAAGGCTCATTTGCGTTTGATGCGCCCGTCGGTATAGGGCTGATACGGCGCATATGTTGCCAGATACTCCGCCGTCACATCCGCCAGATCCGGGCCATAGTCATAGGCATTCATGTCCTCACCAGCGAACATGTCATAACCATCCCCGCCATTTCGCACATAATTGTTGGTGACCACACCATAGACCTTGTCCATCTCGATCGGTGCAAACTGCCCGTCTAAGCCAATCTCGACCGATACAACACGGCTCCCCGGTGCGGCCTCGGGATCCCAGGTAAAGCGCATCCCCGCCACCTGAGGAAAACGCCCGGCCCCTTCTTCCGCCTGGCTGACACCATTCTCAAGGGCGGCCAAGATCACAGCGCCCGTCGCCTGAAAGGTCGACAAGGTGTTCTGAAAGGGCAGAACGGTCAGGACTTCGCCCATCGTGACATCGCCTGCATCAATGGAGGCCCGGATGCCACCGCCATTCTGGATGGCGATCTCGATCCCCTGCGCGCGCACCCGTTCAAGCATCGCATCCGCGATCAGGGTTCCCATTGAGCATTCTTCCGACCGGCAGACCTCACGATCCCCGCCAATGGGCGTCTGGGTTGCAGCCACGACCCGATTGCGGATCTCGTCCAGCGGTTCGGCCAGCACACCCAGCCGCGCAACAACAGCCTCGTCTTCGGAAACCGCAGCGTCCATGATCAGCGGCTCACCGACAGCCTCGATGATGTTGCCCGCGTCATCGAACGTGACGTTCAACTCACCCAGAAACTTGCCATAGGCGTAGGCCTGAACGATTGCGACACCATTGACCATGGTTGGATAAGGGCCGCGCGCATTCTCGATGGTATTTGACAATAGCGTGTTGGAATGACCGCCCACGATGACATCCACACCTGATGTTTGCGCAGCAACCCGTTGATCGACGCCATAGCCCGAATGGCTCAGGACAATGATCTTGTTCACACCCATTGCCGTCAGCTTGTCGACCTCGCCCTGTACCGCAGCAACGGGATCGCTGAAGGTGATGTTGGGCCCGGGCGAGGCCAGTTCATGAGTATCTTCCGGCGTAAGGCCGATCAGCCCCAGTTTCTCGCCACCGCGTTCGATCACGGTCGATTTCATCAATGTATCAGCCAGCAGTTCTTCGCGTGACACATCGGCGTTCGACATCAGCACCGGAAACTGCACCGCATCCATGAAACCGCGCAAAACCTCGGGGCCGTCGTCGAACTCATGATTGCCCACCGTCATGGCATCATAGCCCATCAGGTTCATCATCTCCGCCGCGACCTGACCTTTGTAGTAAGTGTAAAACAACGAACCCTGAAACTGATCGCCGCCATCCACGAGGATCGACGTCTGGGCCCGTTCGCGCGCCTCGCGGATCGCCGTTATCAGCCGCGCCGAACCACCAAAACACTTTCCTTCGGCGTTGTCTTCAGCGCCGCAGCCGCTGTCGAAGCGGTTGATCGGCTCGAAACGCGCGTGAAAATCATTGGTGTGCAAAATGGTGAGCGTGTATTCCGCCTGAGCTGCCGCAGCGCTCAATGTCAGGGCCGCTGCAGACATCATCAAATGTTTCAACATTGGGCAGGTCTCTCCGTGTGTCAGGATGTACCAGCATGCTGCGCCTTTGCCAGTCATGAGTCAAAGCCCTTCGCAACCGCCAGGGCCACGCGCTCTCCCGCTGCCGCAAAAGCGTCCAGCGCTGCTTCTTTCTGGTTGAAAATACCCAAGAAACGACAGCCCTTTGCAGAGCTCCGGACAAATGGAGGCAATCAGCGACCTTGACCAGGGCGCAGCACCAAGGCATCACCCCGGCCATGCTGATTTACAAGATCTTCAAAGCCGACGAATGGGCGGATTTCGAATCGAACGGGGAAACCCGTGGGGCCCCTATCGACCTGAGCGATGGCTATATCCATTTCTCCACCGCCGAGCAGGCAGCCGAGACAGCCGCCAGACACTTTGGCGGCCAGACAGGCCTCATGTTGCTGGCGCTGGATGCGGATGCGCTTGGCGAGGCCTTGATCTGGGAGCCTTCTCGCGGTGGCGCGCTCTTTCCTCATCTCTATCGACCGATGTCGCTGACAGAGGTGCTCTGGGCCAAACCCTTGCCTCTGCAAGACGGTGCCCATCAGTTCCCGGCGGATATGGCATGAGCCATTTCATCACGCTGACATACGGACTGTCTCATGCTTGCAAGCTGCGCGCTCGCGACCAGGTTACCTTTATTGGCGCTCAGCTGATCCGCCGCCCGACGACCGCAACCGGACCGAATTCCGGATGATGTCGCTGCTTGAAAAAGCCGGCCTGAGCATGCTGCACAGGTTGGATCCGGAAGCCGCACATGGCGCGTCCATCCGCGCGCTGCAGGCTGGCCTTGCCCCAGCCCCGGGAGCGTTCAGCACCGACCGGCTGAAAACACAGATCGCCGGTATTCCCTTGCCCAATCCCATTGGCCTTGCCGCCGGATATGACAAGAACGCCCAGGCACTGAGCGCTCTGTCCCGTGGCGGGTTCGGCTTCATCGAGGTCGGGGCCGCCACCCCTCGCCCGCAACCGGGCAACCCGCGCCCGCGCCTGTTCCGGCTCAGCGAGGATCGCGCGGCGATCAACAGGTTCGGCTTCAACAATGACGGTATGGAGGTGATCGCGACGCGCCTTGCCAAACGCCCGCGCGGCGCTGTGATCGGGCTGAACCTGGGCGCGAACAAGGACAGCGAGGACCGGGCGGGTGATTTCGCGCGTGTTCTGCAGCGCTGTGGCTCACTGGTTGATTTTGCCACCGTTAACGTGTCTTCGCCCAACACGGAAAAGCTGCGCGACCTTCAGGGGCGTGACGCACTGTCCGCCCTTCTCAGGGGTGTCATGGACACACGCGATGCGCTGGCCAGCCCGATCCCGATTTTCTTGAAAATCGCCCCGGACCTGACGCCTGAAGATCTGGCTGACATTGCTGCTGTCGCTCAGGATACGGAGGTTGATGCGATTATCGCCACCAACACCACGCTCAACCGCGATGGGCTGAAAAGTGCGTTCCGGGATGAAGCCGGGGGCCTGTCGGGCCAGCCGCTCTTTGAACGCTCGACCCGCATTCTGGCGCAATTGTCGGCGCTGACCACCATTCCGCTTGTCGGAGTGGGCGGCGTCGGTTCAGCCGAACAGGCCTATGCCAAGATCCGCGCAGGAGCGTCTGCCGTTCAGCTTTACACCGCCCTTGTATATGGCGGCCTGTCACTGGTGAGCGAAATAGCAAAAGGCCTAGACCGACTTCTTGAACGCGACGGGTTTGCCAACGTGGCCGAAGCCGTCGGCACTGCCAGACAGGACTGGCTATGATCACTCTTTGGCACAATCCGCGCTGTTCGAAATCCCGTCAGGCGCTTGCCTTGCTGGAAGAGGCAGGTGCCAAGGTCGCGATCCGCCGCTATCTGGAAGACGCGCCCTCACTGGCTGAACTGCAGGCCGTTCACCGGGCTCTGGGCAGCCCACCAGCAGGCGAGATGATGCGCCCCAAAGAACCCGAGTTCACGGCGGCAGGTCTCAGCACGACAGACAGCGACGCAATCCTTCTTCAGGCTATGGCAGACCACCCCAAACTGATCGAACGTCCCATCGCAATCAGGGGCGCGCAAGCCAAGCTTGGCCGCCCGCCCGAACAGGTTCTCCTCCTGCTCTGAGACCCCTGATGCCACCGACCCTCAGGCGGCCGTCATGTCTGCACGCGCGCGTGCCTCGATCTTGGGATAACGCAATGCCATGGTGATCCCGCGCGCGACGAATGAAATCAACAAGGCCATCCAAAGGCCGTGATTGCCCATGAAGGGTATCAACGTGAAGACCGCAATCCAGTAAATCACGAAACTGATCGCCATCATGTTGCGCATGTCACGGGTCTGGGTGGCCCCGATGAAAATACCGTCGAACATCCACGCCCACACTCCCAAAATCGGAGCGATGACCATCCAGAGCAGATAGATGCGGGCTTCGGCCTGAACCTCGGGAGATTTGGCCATCGTGTCGATCAGCCACCCACCACCAAGCGCGAAAGCAATCATGAGAAAGATCACGATCACCACGCCCCAGCCGGTCGTCAGGATCGCACCGCGTCGCAGATCGCGCACATGTCTGGCCCCCAGCGCCTGCCCCACCAAGGCCTCGGCCGCGAAAGCGAACCCGTCCAACGCATAGGAGGTGATATAGAGGAACTGCAACAGAACCTGATTGGCCGCCAGCGTGACATCTCCGAAATCCGCCCCCATGAAGATGAACGAGGTGAAGATGATCTGCAGCAAGAGCGAGCGGATCAGAATATCGGTGTTCACAGACACCATGTTTTTCAGCCGTACAACGTCGAACACCCGCACCCAATCGCGCCAGCGCGGGTTCTGAAACGCCCCCCGGCAAAACCAAAGGCCCAGCGCCGCACCGCTCCATTCGGCAAGGAACGTCGCCAAAGCCACCCCTTCAACGCCCCAACCCAGACCCAGAACGAACCAGAGATCCAATACGATGTTCAGCCCGTTGGTCCAAAGCTGGATGACCAGAATGGCACTGGTGCGCTCTTGCGCCACCAGCCATCCGGTTATGCCATAAAGCGCAATCGCAGCCGGTGCCGACCAGATGCGGATCGCCATATAGTCATGCGCAAGGCTTTCGACCTCATCGCTTGCCGGTGCGATGGACAATGCGAGCGAAAAGATCGCCCATTGAAACGCGATCAGCAGCGCACCAAAACCCAAACCCGCCATCAACACGCGGGTGAGCAGCGCCGAGACTTCTCCTTCGTCCTTTGCGCCCAGCGCCTGAGAGGTCAGACCCACAGTGCCCATGCGCAAGAACCCGAACATCCAGTAGATGGACGTCAGGATGATTGCGCCCAGACCCACGGCCCCAATCGGAACAGCCTCGCCCAATTGACCGACGACACCGGTATCCACCGCGCCCAGGATCGGCACGGTTGCATTCGAAATCACGATGGGAATGGCAATCTTCAGCACCCGGCGATGGGTGAGTGGTGCGTGCTCTGACCCGGCCGCCCCCTGCATCTCAGCCCTTGTCGCGGGGCATCAGGAAATGGCCCGAGGCCTGAGCAAACCTTCTGTCACGATGATCCTGCCAGGCCTCTACCTGCACCGAGGCATAGCGCCGACCCGACCGCGAAATGACTGCGCGCGCATAGGCATCACGCGGCAGGCCCGAGCGCAGATAATCCACGGTGAAGTCAATTGTCTTGGGCAGGCGTGGCAGGTTGCCCGCTGCCATCTCATCAGGATCAATCGCGCCGCTTTCAATATCTTCCCACAGATAGGCCCAGCTGAGCGTGATGACCGAGGTGATCTCGAGAAATGCTGCGGTGACACCGCCATGGATTGCGGGCAAAAGCGGATTGCCAATCAGTTTTTCATCAAACGGCAGCACCGCCGTCAGCTCATCCCCGCGCCGGTCGAACTGAACACCCAGATAGGTGATATAGGGAACACCCGCGACAAGCGCGCTGAGCGCTGCATCGCGACGTTGTTTGACCACCTGAACCGGTTCAGGACGAGGACGCGCCATCATCCGCCCTCCACAGTGAAGGCACCCGAGGCCGTGGCCACCGGGTGTTCGGTATCCTCGTCCGTTGCGGTCGCGCGCACGAAAGCAACCGAGCGGGTGATGTGATAGCAGGTCGCCCGCGTGGTGATCGCCTGCCCCGGTGTGGCGGCGCGCATGTAATCAATCCGCAAATCAATCGTGGCAGTCCCTGCGGGAGCGTCCGGATGCGACATCACCGCAGCACCGCAACAGGTGTCCATCAGCGCAGAAACGGCTCCGCCATGGATCACCCCTGTCTTTGGATCGCCAACGAAACGGGTGTCATAGGCCATCCTGATCTCTGCAGATCCCTCGCCGATCTCGGTCAACTCCATGCCCAGCGCGCGGGAATGCGGGATCGCTTCAATGAACTGGCGGGCGAATTTGGCTTTATCCAGCATGACAGGCATGTCCTTTGACGGGTCTTGCCCGTCTATATGTTCCCGACGGATGCGAAAGAGCAAGCCCACCTGTTGAACTCGGAACAACACGCGCATACGGTTATCGCGAGGAGAGGTGGTATGTCCGACAAGCGTCTGACCTTTAAGGAAATGTGCGCCAAGTACGATGTGACGCCGCGCACGTTGCGATACTATGAGTATATCGAGCTGTTGCAGCCGGACCGGGAAGGACGTTCCCGGTTCTATGGCGCGCGCGAACAGGCGCGCATGGTGCTGATCCTGCGCGGGCGCAAGTTCGGTTTTCAACTGGAAGACATTCGGCAGTGGCTTCTCATCTATGAAAAAGAAGGCAACGAGGCGCAGATGCGCACCTTTGTCGACATGGCAGACCGGCAGATGCTTGAGCTTCAGGAACAACAGCGCCAGTTGCAGGAAGCCATGGATTCCCTCAAATCACTCCGCGACCAGACCGCCGCCGATATCACCTGAATTCAGAGCCTGTTGCTGCGTGTCTGAGTCGAGTCGCCGCCGATATCGTCCAGTTTTCATGGTCTTTGGGGTATGGAAAACCATACCCGACGCCCCGACCGGTCTGACACGGGCGAACAAGAAAATTGCGCACAGACAAGGATGACGTTGGCGGAAGTTACGTCAAGCAGGATGTGACGTGACGTCCATGTTACGTCAACGTCAATCTCATGTTGTAAATCTCAGGAACGCTCCGCACCTACCCATCATTCCCGCAACGACGGAGCTTTGAAATGATGAGTAAAGATATGATGACGATCCGCGAAATGTGCGACGCCTACGAAGTAACGCCGCGCACGCTTCGGTTCTATGAAGCCAAGGAACTGTTGTTCCCGATCCGTGAAGGACAAAAGCGCCTGTTCACCAAGCGTGACCGTGCGCGGCTCAAGCTGATCCTGCGCGGCAAGCGCTTTGGTTTCTCACTGGAGGAAATCCGCCAGTTGCTGGACCTCTACCATATGGGCGACCAGCAATTGACCCAGATCAGCCGAACCTACGAGATCGCGCGTGATCGGCTTGCCGATATGGAAGGTCAGCGCGACGAACTGACCGAAGCCATCAACGATCTGAAAGAACAGCTCAAATGGGGCGAACGGATGATCGCGTCACTGAGCCAACCCAAGCGCGCCGCCGAGTAACCGGCGGTGCCAAAAGTCAAAAACCCCACCGACGTTTAGGGAGAGAATGCATGCCCAGCTATACCGCCCCCACGAAAGACCTGCAGTTTGTCTTGCATGAAGTGTTGAAAGTAACCCAGTCCGATATCCCCGGTTATGATGAGCTGGACGCGGATTTCACCGCTGCCATTCTGGAAGAAGCGGGCAAGATCAGCTCAGAAGTCCTGGCTCCTCTCAACTCTGTCGGCGACGTAGAAGGATGTCGGCTGGAGAATGGTGTGGTTTACACGCCCACTGGCTTCAAGGCGGCCTTCGAGCAGGTCAAGGAAGGCGGCTGGCCCGGATTGGACATGCCCGAGCAATATGGTGGCCAGAACATGCCCGCGGTTATCGGGTCTGCCGTGGGCGAGATGTTCTCGGCGGCCAACCAGGCATTCACCATGTACCAGGGTCTGACCCATGGTGCCGCATCGGCCATTCTGGCCCATGGCACGGATGCCCAGAAGGACGTCTATCTGCCCAAGATGGTAAGCTGCGAATGGACCGGCACCATGAACCTGACCGAGCCGCATTGCGGCACCGATCTGGGCATGATGCGCACCAAAGCCGAACCGCAAGAGAATGGCAGTTACAAGATCACCGGACAGAAGATCTTTATCTCTTCGGGTGACCACGACATGGCCGACAACATCATCCATCTTGTGCTGGGCAAGATCGTTGGCGGACCTGAGGGCATCAAGGGTGTGTCGCTGTTCATCGTGCCGAAATTCCTCGTCAACGAGGACGGCAGCTTGGGCGCACGCAACGGCGTCAGCGTCGGCAAGATCGAAGAAAAAATGGGCATTCACGGCAACTCGACCTGCGTCATGAATTACGACGCCGCGACAGGCTATCTGCTGGGAGAAGAGCACAAAGGCATGCGCGCGATGTTCACCATGATGAACGAAGCCCGCCTGGGTGTCGGCATGCAGGGCCTCGCCCAGGCCGATGTGGCCTATCAGAACGCGCTGGAATACGCCAAGGATCGTCTGCAAGGCCGGGACGTCACAGGCGTCAAGAACCCCAACGGCCCGGCTGATCCGCTGATCGTGCATCCCGACATTCGCCGCTCGCTGATGGATCAGAAGTCTTTTACCGAAGGGGCCCGCGCCTTTATCCTGTGGGGCGCGAACATGATCGACGCCTCGCACCGCAAGGGCGATGATGCCGCCGAAGGCCTGGTGTCGCTGCTGACTCCGGTGATCAAGGGCTTCCTGACCGATCAGGGCTATGACATGACGATCAAGGCCCAGCAGGTCTATGGCGGGCATGGCTATATCGAAGAATGGGGCATGTCCCAATTCACCCGTGATGCCCGGATTGCGATGATCTATGAAGGCGCGAATGGCGTGCAGGCGCTGGATCTTGTGGGCCGCAAACTGGCACAGGATGGCGGCAAGCATGTGATGGCCTTCTTCGACCTGGTGAAAACCTTCATCAAGGACAACACCGGTCAGGACGCCGAATATGACGCGACCTTCCTCGAACCGCTTAAGGCCGCATCCAAGGACCTGCAGGCTGCGGGCATGTACTTCATGCAGAACGGCATGAAGAACCCCAATAACGCCCTGGCTGGATCCTATGACTTCATGCATATGTTCGGCCATGTCTGCCTTGGCCTGATGTGGGCGCAGATGGGCAAGGCCGCCCGCGAAGCTCTGGCTGCGGGCGCAACCGACGCTGCGTTCTACGAGACAAAACTGGCAACAGGACGCTATTACATGGCACGTCAATTGCCCGCGACCAGCATGCACCTGGCGCGCATCCAATCGGGTGCCGACACGGTGATGGCCCTGGAAGCTGCAAACTTCTGATGGTGGCGCGGGGTCAGACCCCGCCCCGCCCCAGCCCGGAGAAGAGATGCCGAAACGTTTCCGCCTCACCCGCCGCTTCAACGCAGCCATGACGGAAGACGGGTATCGCAGGCTCAAACGGTTTGCCTCGGAAGCCGGGCTGGACGAGGGCGAAGCGCTGTCGTTTCTCTTTGAGAATTTCGACAGCGTGACCAACGAAGAAAACCTGGGCCACCGGCTCCGGCTGTTCAACGCCGAGCTCGACGCGCGCAAACGTTAAGTCAATTCCGAGAGGAGAGCGACGATGAGAGATTTCTTTTCAGCCAATTCGGCCTGGATGAGCGAAGAACACCGCATGCTGTCAGACATGACAGCACAGTTCATCACCAATGAATGGTCTCCCAAGTTCGAAAAGTGGCGCAAGCAGGGCGAGATGGATCGCGAGATCTGGCAACAGGCCGGCGAGTTGGGCCTGCTGTGCCCCTCCATCCCCGAGGAATATGGCGGCGTAGGCGGCGACTTTGGCCATGAAGCCGCAATCATGATCGAATCCTGTCGCGCCAACATCGCCAGCTGGGGCTATCCGATCCATGGCCCGATCGTGTCCCACTACATCCTGAAATACGGCACAGAAGAACAAAAGAAACGCTGGTTGCCTGCGCTGATTTCCGGCGAGATGGTCGGTGCTCTTGCCATGACCGAGCCCTCCACCGGCTCGGATGTCCAGCGTATCAAGACCAAAGCGATCCGGGACGGCAATGTCTATCGCCTTTCCGGTCAGAAGACTTTCATCTCGAATGGCCAGCACGCAAATCTGATCATCGTCGCGTGCAAGACCGACCCCTCCGAAGGCTCCAAGGGCGTTTCGCTGGTGGTGCTGGAGACCGACACTGCCGAAGGCTTTCACAGGGGCCGCAACCTGGAAAAAGTCGGCCTGCATGCCGCGGACACGTCCGAATTGTTCTTTGACAACATCGCCATCCCACCCGAAAACATCCTTGGCGGTGAAGAGGGGCGCGGGTTCTATCAGATGATGGAACAACTTCCCCAAGAACGCCTTGCCATTGCTTGCGGTGCCGTGGGTGCCATGGAAGGTGCCGTTGAGCGGACGATCACCTACTGCAAGGAACGCGAAGCCTTTGGTGGGCCGCTGACACAGTTCCAGAACACCCGCTTCAAACTGGCAGAATGCAAAACCAAAACCGCCGTCGCTCGCGCCTTTCTTGATCAATGCATTCTGGAACATGTGCGCGGTGAACTGACATCGGACAAAGCCTCCATGGCCAAGTACTGGCTGACCGACACACAGGGCGAAGTTCTGGACGAATGTGTCCAGCTTCATGGGGGTTATGGCTTCATGCAGGAATATGCCGTCGCCGAAATGTGGGCGGATGCCCGCGTTCAGCGGATTTACGGCGGCACCAACGAGATCATGAAAGAGCTGATCGCGAGGTCGCTTTGAAGTTTTCGGTCAGACAGAAGATGGGAATGGCGGACGCCTCCGGCGGGGGATATTTCTGGCAAGATGAAGCCAAAGTGGTCCACTCCGTGGCTGATGCCTTGCTGCCAGAGGCGCCATATCACCGCACCACGGAGCTTCACCTTGCACGCCCATCGGCTTCCCAGCCTGTAACGCCTGAGCATAGTGCCGAATTCTTCGTTAACGTTGCATTACCCGCCATTTCATCTTGCAAGAAATATTCCCACGGGGGTGCGGGGGTGTGAAACCCCCGAGCCCAGCCCAATCAAGAAAACCTCGGGAGGAGACCTGAGACCATGACCATCCAACTTTACTGTTTTGGTGAATCCGGCAATGCCTATAAAGCTGCCCTCGCTCTCGAATTGTCCGGTCTTGACTGGGAACCGGTGTTTGTCGATTTCTTCGGCGGCGAGACCCGCACGCCGCAATACCGCAGCACGATCAATGAGATGGGTGAGGCTCCGGTTCTGGTGGATGGCGACTTTCGCACCAGCCAGTCTGGCGCGATTCAGGCCTATGTCACCGAAAAATCGGGCAAGTTCGGAGGCAAGACGCGCGAAGAGACATATGAGGTCTTGCGGTGGGTGCTTTGGGACAACCACAAGTTTTCATCTGTCTGTGGCCTCACCCGCTTCTTGATGAACTTCCTGCCCGAAGACAAACGCCCGCAGGAGGTGATCACCTTCAACCAGGGACGTCTGAAGGCCGCCTTTGCCACGCTCGACGCCCATCTTGACGGGCGAGACTGGATCGTCGGCGATGACGTCACGAATGCGGATCTGAGCTGTTGCGGGTATCTCTATTACCCAGAACCCTTCAGCTTTGATCGCGCGGACTGGCCCCATATCGACGGATGGCTCACGCGTCTGTCCCAACAACCGGGCTGGAAAGCCCCCTACGACCTGATGCCCGGCAGCCCTGCTGACCGCGCCTGAACTGGAGAATGACTGATGACCGAAGCTTACATCTATGACGCCGTACGCACTCCGCGTGGCAAGGGCCGCAAGGATGGCGCGCTGCATGAGGTCACCTCACTGCGCCTGTCGGCACTGACGCTCAACGCCATCAAAGAGCGCAACAATCTGACCGGTCACGCGGTCGAAGACGTGATCTGGGGAAATGTGACCCAGGTGATGGAGCAAGGCGGGTGTCTGGCGCGCTCTGCCGTGCTGGCATCCGACCTTGATGAATCCATCCCCGGCCTTGCCATCAACCGCTTTTGCGCCAGCGGCATGGAAGCCGTGAACCTTGCGGCCAATCAGATCCAGGGCGGTGCGGGCAAAGCCTATATTGCCGGTGGTGTGGAAATGATGGGCCGCGTGGCAATGGGCTCGGACGGGGCCGCCATTGCGGTCGACCCGACAGTCGCCATGGATACCTACTTCGTTCCACAAGGCATTTCCGCTGACATCATCGCCACCAGATACGGCTTTACCCGCGATCAGGCCGATGCTTTGGCGATGGAATCCCAACGGCGTGCCAAGGCGGCCTGGGATGACAAGCGGTTTTCCAAATCGGTGATCACCGTATGTGACCAGAACGGCATCCCTATTCTGGATCATGATGAATACATGCGTCCCGGCACCGATATGCAAGCATTGGGTGCACTGAACCCGGCATTCCAGATGATGGGCGAGCAAATGCCGGGCTTTGATAAGGTCGCGCTGATGAAGTATCCCGATCTGGAGCGTATCCACCACATTCACCACGCAGGAAACTCGTCAGGCATCGTCGATGGGGCTGCCGCGGTTCTGATCGGCAACAAGGAGTTCGGCGCGCAATACGGGCTCAAGCCCCGCGCTCGTATCCGCGCCACGGCCAAGATCGGCACCGATCCGACCATCATGCTTACCGGCCCTGTACCAGTGACCGAAAAGATCCTGTCCGATAGCGGCATGAGTATCAGCGACATTGATCTTTTCGAGGTCAACGAAGCCTTTGCATCGGTGGTGCTGCGTTTCCAGCAGGCCTTTGAAGTCGACCCGGAACTGGTCAACGTCAATGGCGGTTCGATTGCAATGGGCCACCCCCTGGGTGCCACCGGCGCGATCATCATCGGCACATTGCTGGATGAACTCGAGCGCTCGGACAAGGAAATCGGCCTTGCCACGCTATGCATTGCATCCGGCATGGGTGCCGCCACCATCATCGAACGCGTTTGACCGGGCGAGAAGGATTTAGGACATGACTGACTTTACAATGATCAAAGGCGACGACGGCGTTGCCATCATTACCTGGGATGTTCCGGGCAAATCGATGAACGTGCTCTCGGCCGAAGGACCTCAACAGCTGAATGCGCTGATCGATGACGCTTTGGCAGACGCGGCCGTCAAAGGCATCGTTCTGACCTCGGGCAAGGAAGGCTCCTTCGCTGGTGGCATGGATCTCAACGTGCTGGCAGATATCCGCGAGAACGTCGGAGACAACCCGGCCGAGGGGCTGTTCGGTTTCATCATGCAAATGCACGGATTGATGCGGAAGATCGAACTGGCCGGCATGGATTTCAAGACCAAGAAGGGCGGCAAGCCGATTGCCTGCGCGATGCCCGGCACTGGCGCCGGGATTGGCCTGGAACTGCCGCTGTGCACGCATCGCATCTTTGTGGCCGACAACCCCAAGGCCCGCATCGGTCTGCCCGAGATCATGCTGGGCATCTTCCCCGGTGCCGGCGGCACCACCCGGCTGATCCGCAAGCTCGGCCTGATGGGCGCATCCTCTTTCCTGCTTGAAGGCAAGCTGGTCGATCCGGCCAAAGCCAAAGCTGCAGGCATCATCGATGAGGTCGTGGCCGATCCGCTGGCTGCGGCGAAAGCCTGGGTCCTGAGCGCAACCGACGCCGATCTGGTCAAGCCCTGGGACGCCAAGGGCTACAAGATGCCCGGTGGTGCGCCCTATCATCCCGCAGGCTTCATGAATTTCGTCGGGGCCGCGGCCATGGTCCATGGCAAGACGCAAGGTGCGTTTCCTGCCGCCAAGGCAATGCTATCGGCGATCTATGAAGGCGCGATGGTCGATTTCGACACGGCCCTGCGGATCGAAGCACGCTGGTTCGTCAACATCCTCATGAACCCCTCCTCGTCCGCGATGATCCGGTCGCTGTTCGTGAACAAGGAAGCTCTGGAAAAAGGGGCTGTGCGCCCTGTGGATGTGCCCGATCAGCGGGTCCGGAAGGTTGGTGTTCTGGGGGCGGGCATGATGGGGGCCGGGATCGCGCTGGTGTCGGCACAGGCCGGCATCGAAGTTGTGTTGATCGACCGCGATCAGGCGGCTGCCGACAAGGGGAAAGCCTATACCGAGGCCTATCTCGACAAGGGCATAGCCCGCAAAAAGGTCACCGCCGAGAAAAAGGACAAG
This sequence comes from Aestuariivita sp., assembly GCF_049276915.1. Classification (NCBI taxonomy): domain Bacteria; kingdom Pseudomonadati; phylum Pseudomonadota; class Alphaproteobacteria; order Rhodobacterales; family Paracoccaceae; genus Aestuariivita; species Aestuariivita sp. Next base: position 93,156 of record NZ_JBASXK010000072.1, read on the forward strand.
ATGCTGTCCATGATCACCGCCACACCGGATCTGGATCACCTCAAGGGGTGTGACCTGATCATCGAAGCGGTGTTCGAGGACCCCGCGGTGAAAGCCGAGATGACCAAAAAGGTCGAGGCGATCATCCCCGAGGATTGCATCTTTGCCTCCAACACGTCGACCTTGCCGATTTCCGATCTGGCCAAGGCAAGCGTGCGGCCCGAGCAGTTCATCGGCATCCACTTCTTCTCTCCAGTGGAAAAAATGCTGCTGGTCGAGATCATCAAGGGCGCAGAAACCGGCGACCGAGCGGTCGCCAAGGCACTGGATTATGTCCGGCAAATCAAGAAGACGCCCATCGTGGTGAACGATGCACGGTTCTTCTATGCCAACCGCTGCATCATTCCATATATCAACGAAGGCGTGATGATGGCCGGAGAAGGCGTATCGCGCGCGATGATCGACCGCGCGGCTCAGATGCTCGGCTTCCCGGTTGGGCCGATCCAATTGGTAGATGAAACCTCCCTTGATCTCGGAGCCAAGATCGCCAAAGCCACGATGGCCGCCATGGGCAATGCCTACCCGCGCTCCATCGCGGATGATGTGACGTTCTGGATGGTCGATGAGGGGCGCCTGGGACGCAAATCCAAGGCCGGTTTCTTTGACTATGATGACAACGGCAAACGTCTGGGCTACTGGCCGGGCTTCAACGACAAGTACCCTCTGCTCGAGAACCAGCCGGAACTGATCGAAGTGCAGCACCGTCTGCTGTTTGTTCAGGTGCTCGAAGCGGTGCGTGCCATCGAAGAAAACGTGCTCATGGATATCCGCGAGGGCGATGTCGGCGCAATCCTCGGCTGGGGCTTCGCCCCCTGGTCAGGCGGTCCATTGAGCTGGCTGGACATGGTCGGAACCCCTTGGGCCGCCGAGCGCTGTGATCAGTTGCAGGCAAAATATGGCGACCGCTTTGCCTGCCCGCCGCTGCTGCGCGAAATGGCCGATAAAGGGGAAAGCTTTTACGAACGCTTCGCTCCGGACGCCGAGGCCGCGTGAACACGCACATCTGAGAAATCAACGGGCGGTGCGAGACGGCACCGCCCGTGTTTCATCTGAGCGCAGTGTTCCGTATTTCTGGCAAGAAGAAGATCAGGACAGAGCTCCTGCTCCTTTCTGGTCAAAATACCCCGGGAGAGGCGCAAAGCGCCGGGGGCAGAGCCCCCCTAGAGCGCAACACCCAGTCAGTCGAACCGATAGCCAAAGCGCGTGATATCCGGATCGAACATCCGCAACGATCTGGGCCGTTTCATCGCTATAGTAGCCGCGATAATCGCTGCGCCTTTGTGAGCTATTCACGCGCTCCAGCTGCAATTCGAACCCCAGATGGTCGTGAACCGGCGCAAGATCGTCCTGCAGATGTTCGATCCGGACATAGGCGTTGCATTGCTCTACACCATCCGCGCGCGTCATGTAACGCGCGGCCGGATTGGCACGCAGGCTGGCGGCGATCTGGGGATGCCTCAGAAAGCCGGAAAACTCGAGGGTCTTTGCAAGAGTGACCGCGGGATGATCAAAGTCCTGCTCCTGCAGCCAGTGATAATAACTCACCATGCGGTCCCACGGGTTGCGCACGAGGGTAAAGGCAAACAAAGGTGCCAGGTCCTCAACACTGTAAAGCCCGTCGATATCGCTGAGCGTGGCATGTTTCCACACGCGCCCCGCAGCCTTGGAGCCGTTCACCCTGTGCCGCCTCTTGAGCGCTTTCGGCGTGTCGCCGATCATCACATCATCTTTCTTCGCCCGAGCTTCCAGCGCCAGCGCCATCGCCGTTCCGCCCGTTTTGGGGATGTGCACAAAGATGTATCCACGGCCCGGAGAAATGATCATGTGCCAGAACCTCGCGCGCGCAGCGCGATCACCACACCTGCAACAACGATCAAGCCGATGCCGGCCAGTTGCAGCGTGTCAAGGGTCTGACCAAACAGCACAAGCGCGTAAAGCGGTCCAAAGATCATGACCGAATACTCAAACACCGCGACCTGGGATGGTTCGCCCAGCTGATAGGCTTTGACGATCATGAACACGCCCACCACCGATCCAAAGGCCTGTATCAGCACAAAGGGGGCTGCGGTCCATATCGGCCATACCCAGGCGCGGGTGACAAAACCCTCCGAGCCCGGCGCGCTGTCCAGCGGCCAGATCTGCAGGACAATCAGGCCAATGGCTCCAAGCGTTCCAAGCGTGACCCACATTCCTGCCAGAAGCGACACGGTGCTTTCGCCTGCACATAGTGTCCGCGTCGAAATGGCACTGAGCGCGTAAAAGAACCCGCCCGCCATTGGCAAAAGCGTGACCCAGCTGAAATTGCTTGGATCGGGCTGCAGCACCAGGAGGATTCCCATGAACCCAAGTGTTACAGCAAGGATCCGCCAGGGTCCGATCTTCTGTCGCAGGAACAGGGCCGTAATGATCAGAATGAAGATTGGCGAGGTGAACAATCCGGCCAGCGCCTGGGCAATAGGCATCAAAGCCAGCGCGCTGAAATAAAACAGCATCGATATGGCCACCAACCCGGATCGCACCCCGACCGCCCACCACCGGCGGGGTCTCAGCGTACCCAGACCGATGACGGAAAGTGCCACAACCAATGGAATTGCAACCAATGCGCGGGTGAAATGGAACTGCCACAACCCGATCTCTTCGGCCAGAAGGACAATCACATTGTCGATCCCGCCGATGATCAGCATTGCTCCGATCATAAAAAGAGCCGCCGATAGCGGCCTCGTCGCAATATCCTGCACCTTTTCCCTTTCCAAGCCTGAGGTTGCGACCCATTATCTTACCCCACACGCGACACAAGATCGATTCAAGGGAGAGAATTCAATGGGGTGGATGGCAGACGAGACGGGCCTGGGAAAAACGGCGGCGAATTATGTGCCGCTGACGCCCCTTTCCCACCTGAGACGCGCGGCGCTGATCTTTCCCGAACATCCCGCCGTGGTCTATGGCGATCACCGCGCGAATTACGCAGAGTATTACGCACGCTGCTCGCAACTGGCGTCAGCGCTTGCCGCAAACGGCGTTGCGCCGGGCGATGTCGTGGCGACCTTGATCCCCAACCTGCCCGCTCAGGCTGAAGCACATTTCGGCGTCCCGGCCTGTGGCGCGGTGCTCAATACGATCAACATTCGTCTGGATCTGGATACGGTCAGCTATATCCTGGGCCATGGTGAAGCCAAGGCGGTGCTGGTGGACACGCAGTTTCTGGAGCTTGCCGAGGCCGCTGCGGCAGCGCAGGACACTCCACCTCTGCTGATCGAAGTGCCGGACCCGCACGCTGGCTATCCGGCGTCAGGTCGACACGTGACCTATGAAGACTTCCTTGCGACGGGTGATCCCGAGTTCGACTGGATCATGCCCGAGGATGAATGGGAAAGCCTTGCGCTGAACTATACGTCCGGCACGACAGGACGGCCCAAAGGCGTGGTCTATCACCACCGTGGAGCCTATCTGATGACGATGGGCACCGTTGTGTCCTGGCGCATGGTGATGCACCCGGTTTATCTGACGATTGTTCCCCTGTTTCACTGCAATGGCTGGAATCACACCTGGATGATGCCCATGCTCGGCGGCACGCTGATCTGCTGTCGCGATGTAACGGCAAAGAATATCTTCAATGCCATCGCCTATGAAAAGGTTACGCATTTCGGCGGTGCGCCCATCGTCCTGAACACGCTGGTAAATGCCCCGGAAGAGGAGCGCACGCCGTTTGACCACACCGTGGAGGTGTTCACCGCGGGCGCGCCACCCGCACCGGCGACATTGGCCAAGATCGAACCCTTGGGGTTTCATGTCACCCAGGTCTATGGGCTGACTGAAACCTATGGACACGTCACGGAATGTCTGTGGAAATCGGACTGGGATCACACCGAAGGTCATGCGCGCGCGGCGATCAAAGCCCGACAGGGTGTGGCCTTCCCGATGATGGAGCACATAACCGTGCTGGACGAAAACCATCGACAAATTCCAATGGATGGCAAGACCCAGGGCGAAATCGTCATGCGCGGCAACTCGGTCATGAAAGGATATCTGAAGAACCCCGAGGCCACTGCCGAAGCCTTCAAGGGCGGGTTTTTTCATTCCGGTGATATCGCGATCCAGCACCCCGACAGCTATATCCAGATCGCCGATCGCGCCAAGGATATCATCATATCGGGCGGCGAGAACATTTCATCGGTCGAAGTCGAAGGCGTGCTGATGGGCCATCCGGACGTCTTGCTTGCCGCTGTGGTGGCCAAACCCGATGAGAAATGGGGCGAGGTACCCTGCGCCTTTGTCGAACTGAAGGCTGGCGCCGCCGAGGATGAGGCGGGCCTCATCGCCTTTGCCCGCGAAACGCTGGCAGGATTCAAAGCACCCAAGAGAGTGGTGTTCCAGGAGCTTCCAAAGACGTCGACGGGCAAGATCCAGAAGTTCGAGTTGCGCAAAGTGGCGCAGGCGCTTGATTGAGGTCAGGCGCAGCGCGGGTGCCAGAGGCAGTATCTTTGGGTATTTGAAACCAGAAAGAAGCATCAACTGCGTGCATGTGATCCTCTGTGGGTTTGGCGATCGAAGCGAACAGGCGCGACGCGCCGGTTTTTTGCCTGTCGGACGGGACTGTGCAAGTTTCAGATACGCGCCCGTCTGGTTTGTCAGGGACGTCCTGAAGCGCACAGCGCGAATCCGGTATAGATTTTCATGAAAAACCGGCTGCGGTGCGTGCTTCGCCCCAGAATAGCCGCGCTTGAGCGTTGCGGCGAGGTCTGACCTTGGGGTACGGTTGCGCAAAACCAGAGGCCGAGCAGCCCAGACATGACCGCGCTTAAGAAATACCAACGACTTGAGGCCACTGGCCTCTGGCGCCCTGCACCCGATGAGCAGCGGCGCGAGGTTGTGGTATCCATTGGCGATGCCACTCTGGTGATCACCGACACCAAGGATCGAGCGCTGGCCCACTGGTCGCTGGCCGCAGTCGAGCGCCAGAATCCCGGCACGCGCCCGGCGATCTATTCTCCGGACGGAGATCCCGATGAGACGCTCGAGCTTGGCGAAGACGAGGACGAGATGATCCGCGCGATTGAAAAGCTGCGCGGGGCGATCTCACGGGCACGTCCTCATCCTGGACGTCTGAGGCTTGTGTCTGTCCTGCTGTCCTGTCTGGCAGTCAGCGCGGTGGCCGTGTTCTGGCTTCCGGGCGCGATGCTGCGTCATACGTTGAGCGTGGTTCCCGAAATCACGCGTCAGGATATTGGCGAAGACCTGCTGGAACGCATCATCCGCGTGTCAGGCCCTGCCTGTGCGGCCCCCAGTGCCAGACCTGTCCTTGCGCGTTTGGCCACACGCACCGGCGTGCGCCGCCTGGCCGTTCTGCCAGCCGGGGTCCGTGACAGTCTGGCCTTGCCCGGTGGGTTGGTAGTGCTCAATCGCGCGATCATCGAGGATTTCGAGGATCCCGACGTGGCCGCCGGATACATCATGGCGGAACGCGCGCGCATCAGCCAAATCAATCCTCTGGCCGATCTTCTGGAAAACAGCGGTGTGAGAGCCTCTTTCCGGCTGATCACCACGGGCACATTGGCACCTGAGACGCTGGATGCCTATGCGGAACATGTTCTTGTTTCAGCTCGTCCCGAAATCGGAACCGACGTCCTGCTTGACATGTTTGATGCGGCCCAGATACGTGCCACACCTTACGCCTATGCCCTTGATATAACAGGTGAAACCACTTTAGATCTGATCGAGGCGGATCCGATGGCGGGGCGCGCGGCCCCGCCGGTCCTGTCCGATCGAAACTGGCTGGTTCTGCAGTCGATCTGCGAAGGTTAGTTCAGAACGACGGCACCGCCGAAACCTGCGGCGCGGGCGCTGTTGGCCGCCTGCTGCGCTTCGGCGCGGGATGCAAAGGGCCCTGCCAGAACCAGTCGGAACGTGGAGTTGCCGCGTTTCATCGTCCCCATCCGGGTCGGAATACCGGTGCGGGCCATGCGCTGTGCATCTGCGCGCGCTTCCGCTTCGGACTGATACTTGCCCACTTGCACGAACAGAGGATAACTCGCGGCGCTCGGCAGTTCTGCCTTTGCGGCACCAGCCCGTGAAGCCGGTGCTGCTGAAAAACCTGACCCCTGCGCCGAGCCTGCGTATTCAATCTGCACCCTGCCGGTGCGCACAGCCGGGCCAGACAGGATCCGAGGCTGTTTGATCCGACGTGGGCCTTCCGCGCCGACCTGGCGGCGTGGCACGGTGGTGGTCACAGTGTATTGAGACTGAATGTAGCCTTCGACGGATTGCTCTCCACGGCGCGGGTTCAGGCGATCATCATCCCAGACCGGCTCAAAGCCCTCGGGTACAACAACACGGCTCGCCGCGGCCCTATCTGTTACCAGATGCTCGGGCAGAATTCGCACACCGCCACCTGAGCCAAGGGACGCTTGACCGGCGGGACGGGTTACCGGAGACTCGGCCTGAGGGCCACAGCGCACGGCAAAGGCACCGCCGTTGTTGATGTATTGGCGCGACAGCGGTGATGCACCCGGGCATCCACCGACTGCCTGGGCCTGGGGCGCAGTCGTGGACACTGTCGCCACGGGGGCTGCGGTCCGGGGTGCAGGGTTCACATACAGGGTCGGTTCGGGTCCAGGTGAGGGCGCGCGCGTCGTGCGGGGCACTGCTGTAGCGACAGTAGCCGCCGCAACGGGCGCTGCAGGTGTCACAGTCCGAACTGTTGCCGCCGGTGCGGGTTGGACGATGGCTGTTGCCACTGTCGGCATGGGCTGCTGCGAGGTCGGGCGCGTTGTGACTTGAGGTTGCGGCACGGCAGGCACCGGCTCCACGTTGCGTGGCACGATTTGCTCGACCTGAGGTCCGACGGGAGCTGCTGCCACAGTCTGCACCCCTGAAAGGCTGGGCTGAGCACCGCAGATCTGACGGCGGTCGCGCGACACGCGGGGGACCCATGTGACGTTGCCATCGATGCCTGCGCGAATGAACACGCAACCCTTGCTGTCCACATATTGTGAGCCGGTAAAGGAACTTGGCGGAAACTCGGCCGGTATCGGGTTGTCCCCGATTGCCTGAGCATAAACACTGGTCACAGAGACCGTCGCCAGCATAACGCTGGCCGCAATAACTTTAGTATATTTCATCGCATGCCCCCACAGGATGTAGGAGAAGGATGCAGCAAAAGCACCGTTGAGTAAAGTGTTCGCAAACAGTTATTTGGTGCCGAACATCCGGTCTCCGGCATCCCCAAGACCGGGCATTATATAGCCGATATCATTGAGTTGGCGATCCAGCGAAGCCGTGACGATTGGCACATCCGGATGCGCTTCTTTCATGCGCTTCACCCCTTCTGGCGCGGCCAACAAGCACATGAACCGGATATTCGTCGCTCCTGCTTGCTTCAATAGGTCAATCGCTGCGGCAGATGAGTTGCCCGTGGCCAGCATCGGATCGACAGCAATCACCAGCCGATCTTCCAGAGAGTCGGGAACTTTGAAGTAATATTGAACCGGTTGCAGTGTCTCTTCGTCCCGGTAAAGACCAACGAATCCGACACGTGCGGAGGGGATCAGTTCCAGAACACCGTCCAACAGCCCGTTTCCAGCCCGAAGGATCGACACAAGTGCCAGTTTCTTGCCCGCGAGTGTCGGTGATTCCATCTCTTCCAGCGGGGTTTCGATGGATTTCGTCGTCATCGGCAAGTCGCGCGTTATTTCATATGCCAGCAACTGGCTGATCTCGCGCAGAAGCTGACGGAAGACAGCCGTGGGCGTCTTGCGATCCCGCATCAAGGTCAGTTTATGCTGTACCAGCGGGTGATCGACGACTGTAAGGTGATCGGCCATGTCTGTCCTCCTGTTGAGGGTTATGTTTTGCGCCGCGATGCCGCGAAGGGCAAGGTCAGAAAAAACTCCGCCCCGGGCCTTGTGCGGGAACTGCGAGGTGATCGGCGATGCTGGCTGCGACATCTGCAAAGGCCAGTTGCCCCAATGGCCCGGCCCCTTGCCCTGCGACAAGGACAGGTGCACGCTCGCGCGTGTGGTCGGTGCCGATCCATGTGGGATCATTCCCATGATCCGCCGTGAGGACGAGGATATCATCGCGCCGCAACCGTGCGACGATTGCTCCAATCTCTGCGTCAAACCATTCCAACGCACGGGCATAGCCCGACACATCACGGCGATGACCATAGAGGCTGTCAAACTCGACGAAATTGGCAAAGACCAGCGCGCCTTGGGGGGCCTCTCCCACCAGATCCGACAGATGGCGCATTAGCGTGGCGTCATCGCCCTTGCGAACTTCGTCTATGCCCTGCATTGAAAAGATATCGCCAATCTTGCCAATGGCATAGACTGGCTTTCCTGCGTCTTGCACCCAGTTTGTGAGCACCGGTTGCGGTGGGGTCATGGCATAGTCATGCCGGTTTGGGGTGCGCGTAAAGCCAGTCTTCGCGTTCCCCAGAAACGGCCGGGCGATCACGCGACCCACTTTCATCTCATGCAGACGCGGGGCGATAGCTGCACAAAGGCTCAGCAACCGATCGAGGCCGAATACCTCTTCATGAGCGGCTATCTGAAACACGCTGTCGGCAGACGTGTAACAGATCGGCCAACCCGTCCTGATATGTTCAGCACCAAGGCGCTTGAGGATTTCGGTTCCCGACGCATGGCAATTTCCCAGGATCCCATCCGTGCCGGCAATTGCGGCAACATAGGCGCTCAAATCGGGGGGAAAGGCCGGCGTGATATCCGGGAAATAGTGCCAATCCCACGGCACGGGCAAACCCGCCAGTTCCCAGTGGCCAGAGGGCGTATCCTTGCCCTGCGACGTCTCGGTAGCAGCTCCGAACAGGCCTTGGACCTCGGTTTCCAAACCAGGCACCTGCATGCCCGAGGCCAGTTCCAAAGCCCGCCACAAACCAAGCCGCGCCAGATGAGGAAGGACAAGCGGGCCGCTGCGCCCCTCCTCTGCCTGACCGGCAGCGCAGGCCCGCGCGATATGGCCCAACGTATTGGCACCCTGATCAGGGGTTACTCCGTTGAAAAAGCGATCAGCATCAGGAGCACCGCCGATGCCGACCGAATCCATGACCACCAGAAAGGCGCGTGGCATCAGCCAACCCTTTCATGGATCAGCGCCGGAATCTCGGGGGGATCAGAGGACAGTGTGATAGCCGCGCGCACTGCGCGCTCGGCCCGGCGTGCGGCGTCCTCGCGCACGGCATGCACGACGGCCAGCGGCTGGCCTTTGGCGACAAATGAGCCAAGGCGCACGACTCCGGACAGACCGACCGAGGGATCGATCGTATCCGCCTCGACCTGGCGTCCGCCACCAAGGCCGACAACGACCAGCCCCAGCGCTTCACCGTCCATCGCAGCCACATAGCCATCTTGGGCAACGGCCACTTCGCGGATCACATTCGCCTCTGGGAGGAACCTTTGCCAGTTGCTGACAAATTCCACCGGGCCGCCCATGGCTGCGATCATCTGGCCGAAGCGCTCGGCAACGCGCCCGTCGCGCAACGCCTCGACGATCATGTCGGCACCTTGTTGCACGCCTTGTGACAACCCGGCATTGGCCAAGAGCACGCCTCCAAGCGCGGCCGTGACTTCGACCAATGGGCCTTGCACCTCGCCCTTCAACACCCGCATCACCTCGGCCACTTCCAGAGCGTTGCCCAGACTTGGGGCCAGGGGCTGATTCATATCGGTGATCACTGCGGTGGTTTTGCAACCTGCGGCATTGGCGGTATCGGTCAACGCCTTGGCCAGTGCGCGCGCCTCATCGGTCGTTTTCATGAACGCGCCCGAGCCGATCTTGACGTCCAGCACCAACGCATCAAGACCCGCAGCCAGCTTCTTGGACAGGATTGAGGCCGTGATGAGATCAAGGCTTTCAACCGTTGCCGTCACATCGCGGATTGCATAAAGCCGCTTGTCCGCAGGCGCGATGTTGGATGTTGCGCCAACGATCGCACAACCCGTCCTGTTCAGTATGTCATTCAGCTGATCCCTGGTGATCTGCGTCACAACACCGGGAATCGACTCGAGCTTGTCCAGCGTACCACCCGTGTGACCCAGCCCGCGACCTGATATCATCGGCACAATGCCTCCGCAGACCGCCAAAGCAGGAGCCAGAAGCAGAGAGACACAATCCCCGACTCCGCCCGTCGAGTGCTTGTCGATCACCGGCGCGTCCTGCGCCCAGTCCATGACATCACCGCTGTCGCGCATGGCCAGCGTCAGGGCGGTGCGGCCCGCCTCGCTGAGACCGCGAAGACATACGGCCATGGCAAAAGACCCTGCCTGAGCATCGCTGACCGTCTGATCTGCCAGCCCGCGCGCGAACCATGCAAGCTCGTCTTTCGACGGTTCTTCGCCGCGCCGCAGCCGCGCGATGATGGCGCGCGCGTCACTCATGAGCCAGTCATGTGGTCGTTTGTGAAAGCTCCCGGCAACAACTCGGCCAGTGTCATGTGAATTTCGGTGTCGCTGACTGTCGTGCCCATGGTCACAGGTACATCGCCAGAACCGAATTCGGCCAGTTTCTGACGACAGCCGCCACAGGGTGTCACTGGCATCGGACTGCCAGCAATCACATAGACTTCGCTCAGCCGCGTCTCGCCTGCCGCCACCATGGCGGCAATTGCTCCGGCCTCGGCGCAGGTTCCCTCAGGGTAGGCGACATTTTCGACATTGCAGCCCAGATACACCGTGCCCGACGCCGCCCGGATTGCCGCCCCAACCTGGAAATTCGAATAGGGCGCATGCGCGTTCAGGCGCACCGCAGCGGCGGCATCGCGCAGGCTCATGTCAGCACCCGTGTGTCAAACGCACCGGGAAGTGAAACCTCAAGCAGTTCCAGGTCATCGGATGGATCGCTCAGCCGCGTCTTCATACCCGGCGGAATCGCAAAGGCATCACCCGGAGAGAGCGCATAGGGCTCACGGCCTTCGCCTTCCAGCACGACGGTGCCGTCCATGACGAAGGTGAACAGGATATCCGACGTGTGAACCGTCCATTGCGGCGCACCCTCGCCTTTGCGCACCACATGCACACCCGCGACGTTCTGAGTGTTCAGCGCAATTGTCGTATCGCGCGATTGATAGCCGGGCAGACGAAACGGAGCCCATGTCGCCTCGTCCGCCTTGTGATGCACGAATTTCTGCCCCGAGAACACCCGGTCGGGATTGGCGGGGCCGTTGGGCAATTCCATCTCATGATCAATCGTGGTGACATGTTCGGCCGGCACTCCGATCTCGATCACCTCGATATTGTCGGAGGCAAAAAGAACCCTGTGCCGGATCTGCGGAGGTTGGATCACGCAATTGCCGGCATGCAGTCGAAAGGGCTCGCCCTGATCCTCATAGACCAGATCGACCCAGCCGCGATAACAGAAAATCAGCTGAAACCCGACCGTGTGATAATGCACCATATCCGGCACAGGCCCACCGTCGGGAATGCGAATATGGCTGGCAATGATCGACCCCCCCAGTCGGTCTGGGAGCAAATCGCGATAATGCATGCCCGCACGGCCGATGATCCAGGGTGCCTGATCCGCCAAACGCCGCACGACAAAGGAATGCACAGTCTCAGGCATGACCAGAGGTGGGTTGGCTTCATCAATTTCGACACGCGTTCCATTGGGCGCGATGAGTTCGCGCGCGCCCCCCGCAAAACTGTCAGGGTCATCTGTCAGGATGCGGATCGTGCCGGGTGGCTCGGGAGCTCCTTTCTGAACCCGCAGGCGCAGGCCGTAACCGGAAAACACGGCAACCTGAGGATCGTCGGCCGGATAGATCATATCCAGCCTCATCCCGAGCGTCTTGGTGAAAAACGGAATATCGTCCCGCAACTCTGACGTAGGTAAGCGGATTTCTGCTTTGGGCTCTGACATGGTAACTCCCTCTCGCAGGTCAGAGTGGCGGGGAGCCTCAGATTCTGCAAGAGAGGGCTGCGACAGCAACGCACCCTTCCCGGGTTTCGCTGCAAATAAAAATAGTTTAATGCTAAACTAAATTTTTTGAGGGAGAGAAGAGAGATGTCGGACAATCAGTCGCTCAGACAGGCCGCACTGTTTTATCACGAGCATCCAAAACCGGGAAAACTGGAGATTCGCGCCACCAAGCCGATGGCGAATGGCCGCGATCTGGCGCGCGCCTATTCCCCCGGCGTGGCCGAGGCCTGCATCGAAATCAAGAACAATCCGGCAGACGCCGCCCGTTATACGGCGCGCGGCAATCTGGTTGCGGTTGTCACGAACGGCACAGCAGTCCTTGGCCTGGGCGACATCGGAGCACTGGCGTCAAAACCGGTGATGGAAGGCAAAGCGGTTCTGTTCAAGAAATTTGCCAACATCGATTGCTTCGACATCGAACTCAACCAAAGTGACCCCGAAAAGCTGGCTGAAATCGTCTGCGCGCTTGAACCGACTTTCGGCGCGATCAACCTTGAAGACATCAAGGCCCCGGACTGTTTCATCGTCGAAAAAATCTGCCGCGAGCGGATGAACATCCCGGTCTTTCACGACGATCAGCACGGCACGGCAATCGTGGTCGGTGCCGCCGTCAAGAACGCGCTGCATGTCACCGGCAAGAACTTCGAAGATATCAAGGTTGTCTCGACCGGCGGTGGCGCTGCGGGCATTGCCTGCCTCAACATGTTGCTCAAGCTGGGCCTGAAGCGCGAGAACGTCTGGCTGTGCGATCTGCATGGCCTCATCCATGAGGGACGAACGACGGATATGAATCCGCAAAAGGCCGCTTTCGCGCAAAAGACCGACATGCGCACTCTGGATCAGGTGATCGAAGGGGCGGATCTTTTCCTCGGCCTCTCCGGCCCAAAAGTCCTGACCCAATCCATGGTCGGGCGCATGGCGAAGCGGCCGATCATCTTTGCCCTGGCGAACCCTACACCCGAAATCCTGCCCGAAGAAGTCCGTGAGGTCGCACCCGACGCCATTATCGCCACCGGACGCAGCGATTTTCCCAATCAGGTCAACAACGTCCTGTGTTTTCCCTTCATCTTTCGGGGAGCTCTCGATGTCGGGGCGACCGAGATCAACGACGCCATGCAACTGGCCTGCATCGACGGCATTGCCGAACTTGCCCGAGCCACCACCAGCGCTGAAGCCGCCGCCGCCTATAGCGGCGAAAAGCTTACATTTGGCGCCGATTACCTGATCCCCAAACCCTTTGATCCAAGGCTGATCGGTGTTGTGTCCAGTGCCGTTGCCAAAGCGGCAATGCAAACCGGCGTCGCGACGCGCCCGATCGAAGACATGGCAGCATACAGACAGCGCCTTGACGGTTCAGTCTTCAGATCCGCCCTGATCATGCGCCCCGTGTTCGAGGCCGCCGCCACCGCCTCCCGACGCATTGTCTTTGCCGAAGGCGAGGATGAACGGGTGCTCCGTTCAAGCCAGGCGATGCTTGAAGACACCACCGAAAAACCCATTCTGATCGGGCGCCCGGACGTGATCGAGCAACGCTGCGAACGCTATGGCCTGACCATCCGGCCGGGACGGGATTTCGAAGTGGTGAACCCCGAAAATGACCCCCGGTATCGTGATTACTGGGGCACCTATCACGAAGTCATGGCGCGGCGCGGCGTCACCCCGGACCTGGCCCGCGCAGTCATGCGGACCAACACCACCGCCATTGGCGCGGTGATGGTTTACCGCGAAGAGGCCGACAGCCTGATTTGCGGAACCTTCGGGCAATACCTGTGGCACCTGAACTATGTCACCCAGCTTTTGGGCGGACCAAACCTGCACCCGGTCGGTGCCTTGTCCCTGATGATCCTCGAAGATGGCCCCTTGTTCGTCGCTGATACTCAGGTCCACCCGGAACCCACGCCGCAACAGATCGCTGAATCCGCGATCGGCGCTGCGCGCCACGTGCGCCGCTTTGGCCTCAAACCCAATGTGGCGCTGTGTTCGCATTCGCAATTCGGCAATCTGGACTGCGATACAGGCCAGCGGATGCGTGCGGCTCTTGCGATCCTGGACAGTCAGCCTCGCGATTTCTGCTATGAGGGAGAAATGCATATCGATGCCGCGCTTGATCCCGAGTTGCGCGAGCGCGTGTTCCCCGCCAACCGGATGGAAGGTGCGGCAAACGTACTGATCTTCGCCAATTCGGATGCTGCCAGCGGCGTGCGCAACATTCTCAAGATGCGCGCAAGCGGGCTTGAGGTCGGACCGATCCTGATGGGCATGGGCAACCGCGCCCATATTGTAACGCCTTCGATCACGGCACGCGGATTGCTGAACATGGGAGCCATCGCAGGGACACCCGTCGCCCAATACGGCTAGGCCAGCGACACCAACGCGCAGAACTACCCTCTTGCCCTTCCCGCGCAGGCGCGGTCATAAAGCCCTGCGCGCGGAGGGTTTTTGGCGCAGGAGGACCAAACTTATGAGTTTCAGTGACGTCTACAACAGCTGGAAAGCTGATCCCGAGGGATTCTGGATGGAGGCGGCACAAGCCATCGACTGGGGAACCCCTCCAACCAAGGCCCTCACCGACAAGGGTAATGGCCTATATGAATGGTTCGCGGACGGCACGGTAAACACCTGCTGGAATGCCGTTGATCGCCATGTTTTGGCCGGTCATGGCCAGCGTGTCGCGATCATTCACGACAGCCCCATCACCCAGTCCAAGCACGAAATCACCTACGAGGAACTCCAGACCCGCGTCTCGCTTCTGGCCGGCGCACTCAAGGCCAAAGGGATCGAAGCCGGAGACCGCGTCATTATCTATATGCCCATGGTCCCCGAGGCGATCGAGGCCATGCTGGCCTGTGCGCGTATCGGCGCGATCCATTCGGTCGTCTTTGGAGGCTTCGCGGCCAATGAACTTGCCGTACGCATCGACGACTGCACCCCAAAGGCGATCATCGCCGCCTCCTGCGGGCTCGAGCCGGGGCGTGTCGTGCATTACAAACCGCTTCTGGACGGCGCGATAGAACTGGCGACCCACAAACCGGAATTCTGCGTTGTTTTCCAGCGTGAACAGGAAGTTGCCAAACTCAAGGAAGACCGCGACGTGGATTGGCACGGCTTTCAGGCGGGCGTCGCACCGGCAGACTGCGTGAATGTTCCCGGCAATCATCCTGCATACATCCTGTATACATCGGGTACCACCGGCGCACCCAAAGGCGTCGTGCGCCACACAGGCGGACATCTCGTCGCGCTGAACTGGACGATGAAGAACATTTACAACGTCGATCCGGGCGACGTCTTCTGGGCTGCATCCGATGTCGGCTGGGTCGTGGGGCACAGCTATATCTGCTACGCGCCTCTTGTCCACGGAAACACCACCATCGTGTTCGAGGGCAAACCCGTCGGCACCCCTGACGCAGGCACCTTCTGGCGTGTCATCCAAGAGCACAATGTCGTAAGTTTTTTCACCGCCCCCACAGCGATCCGCGCGGTCAAACGCGAAGACCCGAAGGGCGAATTCATCAAGAAATACGACCTCTCCAGCCTCAAGGCACTCTATCTTGCTGGCGAACGCGCCGACCCGGACACCATCGAATGGGCCGGCAAGGCGCTTGGCGTGCCAGTCTATGACCACTGGTGGCAAACGGAAACCGGCTGGACCATCGCCGGCATGCCCGCCGGGATCGAAACCCTGCCCGTCAAGATCGGCTCTCCTTCCGTGCCAATGCCCGGCTATGACGTCCAGATGCTTGATGATGCAGGCCATCCCATGCCCGCCGGAGAATTGGGCGCGATCGCAATCAAGCTCCCCCTGCCCCCAGGCACATTGCCTACATTGTGGAATGCCGAAGACCGCTTCCGCACATCCTACCTCACCGCCTTCCCGGGGTATTACGAAACCGGAGACGCGGGCATGAAGGATGAGGATGGGTATCTCTATATCATGGCGCGCACGGATGACGTGATCAACGTGGCTGGGCACCGCCTGTCCACAGGTGGGATGGAAGAAGTCCTTGCAGGCCATCCGGATGTCGCCGAATGTGCGGTGATCGGGGTGAGCGATGCGCTCAAGGGGCAGATGCCCGTAGGGTTCCTTTGCCTGTCCAAAGGCGTGAACCGCCCGCATGCCGAGATCACGGCAGAAGTCGTCAAACTTGTGCGAGACAAGATCGGACCGGTTGCCGCGTTCAAACTTGCGGTCGTCGTCGATCGCTTGCCCAAAACCCGTTCGGGCAAGATCCTGCGTGCAACCATGGTCAAGATCGCCGATGGCGAGGCGTTCAAAATGCCAGCAACCATCGATGACCCTGCCATTCTGGATGAGATCAAGGCAGCTTTGCAAACAATTGGCTACGCCAAAGGCTGACCCCGGCATCACCTTGCATAAATGCCCGCGCAGAGCAGTTCACCCGCGCGGGTTTTCCTTGCAACCGGTATCGGCAAGTCTACGCTGGCGTCGAAACACGGAGGACCGATGATGACCGATACCCCCATTTGGCAATGGAGCGCAGGTCAGATTGCGGCCGCTACCAAAGCCGGCAGGATCAGCGCAACTGATGCAACCGAAGCCGCATTGGCGCGCATGGACGCCACCAACCCCGAGCTGAATGCCATCGTCGAAAACCTTGCCGACCAAGCCCGCGCGCAAGCCGCGGCACTTGATGCATCAACTGCCCCGAAAGGCCCGCTGCACGGCGTACCGATCACCATCAAGATCAATGTGGATCAAAAGGGCCACGCCACGACCAACGGGGTGAGCGCCTTCAAGGACAATGTTGCACCGGATGATGCGCCCGTCGTGCGCAATCTCAAAGCTGCAGGCGCTGTGATCATAGGGCGCACGAACACGCCCGAATTCTCGTTCCGCGCCGATACGGACAACCCGCTGCACGGGCGCACCTACAACCCCTGGGGCCGACATATCTCGCCCGGGGGCTCCTCTGGTGGAGCGGGTTCGGCCGTGATGGCCGGCATGGGCGCATTGGCACATGGCAATGACATTGGGGGGTCGCTGCGCTTTCCCGCCTCGGCAAACGGAGCCGTTACGGTCAAACCCGGCCTCGGGCGCGTACCGGCATGGAACCCCAGCCAGCAAGCCGAGCGCGGATTGCTGGCGCAATCCATGTCGGTTCAAGGCCTCATCACCCGCACCGCGAGCGATCTCCACCTGGCCATGCCAAGCGTCATCGCCGCTGATGCGCGCGATCCCTTCCACGCGCCGCTGCCATGGCGCGGCGCACCGTTCGACGGCCCTATCAAGGTCGCCTTCAGCAAAGACGATCTCGGTTTTGGCATGCACCCGGATGTCGCCATCGCCTTGGACAAAGCCGCAGCGGCTCTGGAGGATGCAGGTTACCTGGTTCACGAGATCGATCCCCCACTCGCCCGCGAAACCGGAGAGGTGGGATACCGCGCGCTCATGGGCGAGGTCAAAGCCCTCATGGGCCCCGACATCCGCGCCCTCGGCTCTGATACGGTCAACATGATCTTCGACGAATACTATCGCCAGTTCCCGCCCTTTGAGGGCACGGACCTTCTCGCCATGATGGCCAAGCGCAGTTTTTATGCACGTCAGTGGTCACTCTTTCTCGCAGATTACCCGCTCGTACTTACGCCGTTTCTGCTGACGCCCTACTTCAGGGCGGACCGCGACACCGAAGGCGCACAGGGGGTACGTGAAGTTTTGGGCCATGCCCATTGGTCCTTCATCATGAACTTCATCGGCCTGCCCGCCGGAAACATCCCCACCCATATCGCGCGCCTCGCCAGCGGAGAGCAGCCCATAGGCGTTCAGATTGCAGGACAGCGATGGCGCGAGGATCTGATCGTTGACGCCATGGAAGCGATCGAGGCGCGTATCCCGCCAGTCTGCGACACTCTCTGGGCGCGCATGGGCTCAATCTCCTGAGGCCAGTGCACTGGACCAGCGGACTTATTGGGTATTTCAGACCAGAAAGAGATGAAGGTACAGTCGCGGGCTTCTTCTTGCCGAAAATCCGGCGGGGGAGTCGCGCCTTGCGCGACGGGGGCAGCGCCCCCGGACTGGCACGGACAATTGCCTCTTGTCCCAATCTGTTTTCAGGCGCATGGAAACCGCCATGTTTACCCCACGCCAACAGAACCCGGCCCTTGCCGCCGCGCTGATCCTGGCAGCGACAGCCTTTATCGCGGCGACAACGCTTTTGGCCAAATCACTGGGCACAGGCTCATTTGGCCCACCGCTTCATCCGGTTCAGATCAGCTTTGGACGTTTTCTGTTTGCCTTCATTGCGATCTCAACCGTTCTGGCGGTGATGAGGCCCCGACTGACCCGTATTCACACGCGCCTGCATCTGGGGCGAACGCTCTTTGGCTGGATGGGGGTAACGCTGATGTTTGCCTCGGTTGCTCATATCCCGCTGGCCGATGCCACTGCGATCAGCTTTCTCAACCCGGTCTTTGCCATGGTTCTGGCGATCCCGCTTCTAGGCGAAACCGTTGGACGGGTGCGATGGAGCGCTGCAGTCATCGCCTTGATCGGCGCGGTGATCCTGCTGCGCCCCACTCCGGACAGTTTTCAACTCGCCGCGCTTCTCGCCTTTGGCGCGGCCTTGGTGATGGGGATGGAGTTGATCTTCATCAAGAAGCTCGCCGGGCGCGAAGCTCCGTTGCAGATCCTGTTCATCAACAACGCCATCGGCATCACCATTGCATCCATCGCCGTCATCCCCTTCTGGCAATCTCCGACGACAGATCAATGGCTGGCACTGGCAGGGATCGGGGGGGCAATGGCCTGCGCGCAGGCTTGCTTTGTCAACGGCATGGCACGCGCCGATGCCAGCTTTGTGGCACCGTTCAGCTATGCCACGCTGGTCTTCGCCGCGCTTTATGACTTTTCGTGGTTCGGGGGGCGCCCGGATGCAATCACGCTGCTAGGAGCCGCGATCATCCTCGCAGGGGCGGCACTCTTGGCCTGGCGCGAAGCACAGCTCAGGGCTTCATCCGGTATCCGGTCCGAAACATCCAAAGCGCAACAAGGCTGACCGCCAGTGTGGCCGCGCTGCAGATACCCAGTCCAAGAAGCGGATTGCTGTCGGAGACGCCGATCATTCCAAAGCGCGCGCCATCAATCAGGTAGAATATCGGGTTCCAGTGAATCACCCGGTCGAGGACCGGCGGCAGGGCCTCGACCGAATAAAATGTGCCTGACAAGAAGGCCAAAGGCGTCACAAGGAAATTCGTGATCGCTGCCATCTGATCGAACTTGTTGGCAAATATGCCCGCCAAAAGGCCCAAAGCGCCCAGCAAGGCCGAACCAAGCACCACGAAACTCAACGCAAGACCTGGCGCATACGGCACCAGACCCAGTGTCAGCCAAAGCCCGAAGGCAAGTGTCACCGCCACCAGCACGCCGCGCGCCACACCTCCTGCCAGATAACCCAGCAGTATTTCGAGCCCCGAAAGCGGTGGCATCAACGTATCTACGATGTTGCCCTGTACCTTAGAGATCACCAAGGACGACGAGGTATTGGCAAACGCATTCTGGATCACCGTCATCATCAGAATTCCCGGTGCGAGAAAGGTCAGGAACGGCACGCCCATCACATCGCCGCGGCGCGGGCCGATGGCGATATTGAAGATCATCAGGAACAAAGCGGCCGTGACCAGAGGCGCCAGCAAGGTTTGTGTCCAGACCGATGTAAAGCGCATGACTTCCCGCAAGGCCAGGGTATACAGCCCCAGCCAGTTCACTCGCCCGAACCGGCGCACGCCTATGGTGTTTTCAGTTTGCATCTGTCTGCTCTTTGCGTTGCAACTTCGCCGCGTGATGCCTTGTAACTCAGGCTTCAGTGATTAGAATAGGCCACTGCAAAAGAATTATACTGTGGCGGCCTGATCTGGCCGCCCTTTTAGCTGGAAAGGCTGACCATGTCCTGGACCGACGAACGGGTCGAACTGTTGAAGAAAATGTGGGGGGAGGGTCAGTCGGCCAGCCAGATCGCCAAGGAACTTGGCGGTGTGACCCGCAACGCTGTTATCGGCAAGGTGCATCGTCTGGGCCTGTCCAACCGCGCAACAGGCGGAACGCCCAAAGCAGAGGCCAAGGCCAAACCCGCACCCAAGCCCGAGGCCAAGGCACGGCCTTCGCCCAAGACAGAACCCGCGCGCCCTACACCGGTTGTGGATCCCAACGAGCCGAAACCGGCCACCCCTGCGCGCCGTCAGATCATCCCTGCCGGACAGCCCCTGCCGCCGCAGCCCTCGGCCAACGAAATCAGCCCGGAGGCCCTGGCCAAGGTCAATGAGATCGAGAAGAAAGCCAAGAAGCTTACTCTTATGGAACTGACCGAGAGGACATGCAAATGGCCCGTGGGTGATCCGGCAACCGAAGACTTCTGGTTCTGCGGCCTGCCTGTTCAGGCGGGCAAGCCCTATTGCGATGCCCATGTGGGCGTTGCCTTCCAGCCGATGAGCGCGCGGCGCGACCGGCGGCGGTAATCTGGCGCGCGGCGCGGCTGAGTTCCCTCTACCGCGCCGGTGACCGCCGTGTTTTGGATCAGTTCTTTACAGGTGCTGACGATGTGAAGTTGGGGATCGGGTTGCCCGACGCCTGCGCAGATTCTATGCCGGGCCAATTGCCTTCTGCCAGGTCGATGTTGCCCGGAATGTCTTCTTCCCAGAAGCCCACGACGTTTTCGGTGATGTTGAGAAACAGTTTGTCGTCCACAATGCGCCACAGGTTCGGGTTACCAGGAACCTTGCCGCCCTTGGAGACCCCATATGCGCAATGCCCGTCATATTGGGGCGCATAGAACTCGGGGTTGGAAAGGAACGTTGCGCGATTGTCTTCGGAGGCAAAGGCGAAGGTTGCGCCGTTGAATTCGGCTGTGATGTCCGCGCGGCCCGGCACGGCCTCAGGCTGTGGCTGACCGACAGGAGCTTGCATCAGTGAGCGATAGGCCACAACGTCATAGCCTGAAACTGCAAATCCCGTCTGATCAACGTATTGATCACCGGCAAACGCCCCAGTGGAGATAGTGAACGCGGCAACGGCCGCCAGTGCAAAAGTCTTGAACATAAAGGTTTCCTTGATGCGAGTTCAGATCGGCCAGCCCGTCGCGTTAAACCGGCTGCGCCTTTTTACATGCCGTGGGGTCAAACCAAAGCACAGCCCCCCTCTCCCCGATGTGATGGCACAAGACGGCACGTGAACTGATTGTAACAATCCCTGCCAGGCTACCCTCAGCGCAGGATAGGCGGGCGGTCGGGATCGCTGCCCGGTGCTGGCCTGAGCCCTTGGTCTTCGCGTGTAAGCTGGGGCAGATCAAAGCGCAGGCCGACATGTGCCATACGCGCGGACGCAACATCCGAGGCAGCAAAAAAACCTACATCCAGTGCGCCCGCCTCAATCCCCGAAAAGGTCAGTGCTTCGCTGACAGCCCGCGCCAAGGCACCCTGCGCCTCTGGCACCGCATCGATGATACCCAGCAGATGCCCGCGCCCGCCGCCCTCATAGGAAACACCCACAAGATAGGCCGAGCGCGCCAGACCGCGCGCGGTTGCCAGCTTGGCGTCCAATGCGCTCAGCAAGACTTCGGGAAGACCCGCGGGCGATGTAAAGGACTCCATCCGCGCTTGGACCTCTTCGGGTGCATGTCCCAGGGTCTGGTGCAGCCAGGCGACGGCTTCGGATGGGATCAGTATGGACGATGGCGCAACCTCGAGGTTCACCCCAAGGCCGATACCCTCTTGTGCCAGCATGGCCGCAATCACACGCCCTGACAGGGCGGCATAGGGTGCGGGACGGCCAACGAAATCGGCCAGCCGCGCCTCGCGATCAAAGGCCAGGACAAATCGCCCATCTGCCAGTTCAAACAGTTCGGGTGACAGTGCATCGCCACTGGCCTCCTGCGTCAGCAACAAAAACAGTTCGCTGTCGGCCAACCGTTCATAAAACCGCAGCCGCGCGGCATCATCCGTGGCCGAAGCCTCCATCACGGCATGCGCCTGATCCAACGGGGTCAGTTCGCTCATGTCAGCACCTCTCTCACCCGGTTGCGCAATGCAGGCAGCACATCGGCCTCAAACCAAAGGTTTTTCTTCAGCCATGCCGTATTGCGCCAGGACGGGTGAGGCAAGGGGAAGACACGCGGTGCATGCGCCTGCCAGTTCCTTACGGTTTCGGTTACGCCGGATTGCCCGCCCAAATGCCATCGATGCGCATGTGCGCCCACCAGAATGACCAGTTCAACCTGCCCCAGGGCAGCCATGACACGAGCATGCCAGGTCTGGGCGCAAATCACAGGGGGCGGCAGGTCAGCTTTGCGCACATCATAGCCGGGAAAACAAAAGGCCATTGGAATGATCGCGAACAGATCGCGGTCGTAAAACCTGGCCTCATCCACCCCCAACCAGTCGCGCAGGCGATCCCCGGAGGGATCCGTGAAAGGGTGCCCCGACGCATGTACCCGCGCACCGGGTGCCTGACCGGCAACCAGAATCCGCGCGTTGGGTCGAAACCAGACCACCGGGCGCGGCGCATGTGCGGTCTGGGTCGCAGCAAAGCGCGGCGCACAGATCCGACAGGTGCGAATTTCCGTCACGAGGTGCTCAGCTGCACTCACTTGGGCCTCCTGGGTTGATGCCTTGATGCCTTGATGCCTTGATGCCTTGATGCCAAGGCGGCGCGATTTTCAGAACCCGGAAAGTCGATCAAGACGCAACGCACCGCTCCTCGCACACAACGCTGATGTAGCCCGCCCGAACCATCCTGAACAGGCTTCTCATCGAGCCGACGAAGGAGGCCCCGCCGCAACTTGGTGCCTTTGCAAGACTGAACTGCACGACTGCGGTCATTCGCATTCTGCTGCCAAGTTGTTTCAAAATCCGAAACAAACATCGCGAACCAGACACCTACCCGCATTGGCTGAAAAGCCACCCTCAAGTCATGACCAAGCACAGTTTTAGTGATGTATCGCGCAAACTACCCTGTGCAGGAGATTTTGTTTCACATTTCGACATAATCTGGCCAAAATCATGGGATACGCATGATATCAACCTCTGCTAAAAGGGGTGTAAACTGGCAGTGGCGTACAGGTAAAAAGGGTCGGACGGGGTTGGTCCGGAACCATGCATGATTGAGTTCAGAAATGTCAGCAAGTCCTTTTGGACGGGATCCCAGCGCAAGGTGATCCTTGACCGGGCGTCGTTTCGCGTGGAAGTCGGAAAGTCCCTTGGTATCCTGGCACCTAACGGCACCGGCAAGACAACGCTTGTCAACATGATGGCAGGGCTGGAAAAAGCCGACGAGGGGGAGATCGTTCGCGACAGCAAGACATCCTTTCCCCTGGGCTTCATGGGGGGCGTGGTCAGTCGCGTCTCGGCTGTGGAAAACAGCCGCTACATTGCCCGTCTTTATGGGCTGGACCCGGACTATGTGGAAAGCTTCTGCCGCTGGCTCTGCGATCTGGGGGAATATTTCGAGCAACCTCTGGGCACCTATTCCTCGGGAATGCGGGCGCGGTTCTCTTTCGCGCTGATGCTGGCGCTCGATTTCGATATCTATCTGGTGGACGAGGGGATGCCCAGCGCCGCCGATGCAGAATTCAACAAACGTGCGGGCGATTTGCTGGCGGAAAGGCTTCAGACCACGACTCTGGTCATCGTCTCGCACAGCCCCGCAACATTAGAAAAATTCGTGCAGGAAGCAGGTGTTCTGATGAACGGAAAACTGCACATGTTCGACTCTCTGGAAGAGGCCAAGCAGCTTTATGACTATGAAACCAAAGGCCAAGCGTTTCCGCATCAAACGTAGCGGAGCGGTCGCTGCAACCAGTGCAGCACGCGCAATCGGGGGGATCGAACCTCAGCAGCAGCACCCCGCCTCTCAGGCGGAGCAGGCCGCAAACGTGCCCATGACGGCGCGTCAGGAAGCGATCCGCGCCGCCAAGCTAAAAGCCATGCAAACGCAAGCCAGCCAACAAGCCGCGCCCGCCCAACCCCGTGCTGTCCCAATTGAAGGTCCGCCAATACGGCAAGCGCCGACGCCGGAAAACCCGGCGATGCAAGGTGAAGTCTCTTCAGCCCGTGAAAACGCAGCCAACACGGATATCGAAGATATCCGCCGCGAAGGCCTGACCGGTCGACAACTGCGTATGGCGCGTCGCGTGGCGCAACGTCACAATCTGCCTGCCACATCGGATTTCGATGCCGTGCGCCTGCTGCGCGAAAAAGGTATCGACCCTTTCCAGCGTTCCAACACGCTTGAGCTTGTGGCGCCCCAAAACAGAGGGGGCGAAGACGCAAAAACGCAAAACCAAGAGCCCCCGGAAGAGCCATCAAAGCTCCCCCAGACTGTGCCGATCCCGAAGACAAACCTTCCCTCGACCGAACTGAGCCCGGCACGGCAACGCGAAAATCAGATCAGCCAAATCCAGCGGGATCTTGCAAACCGGAGACGCAAGCGAATCGCATTGCTGCTTGCCCGGCTCTCGTTCTTTGTTTTCCTGCCGACGATCATCGCAAGCTATTACTTTTTTGCCGTCGCAACACCGATGTATTCGACCAAATCCGAATTCCTGATCCTGCAGGCCGATGGCGTTGCTGCCGGGGCGATGGGCGGCCTGCTGTCGGGAACGCAATTCGCGACCAACCAGGATTCCATCGCCGTGCAGTCCTATCTGCAATCCAAGGACGCGATGTTGCGGTTGAACGAAGACATGGGCTTCAAGGCGCATTTCAAGGACGAAAACATCGACCCGATCCAGCGTCTGGAACCCAATCCTACCAATGAAGACGCGTACAAGACGTACAAGAAAAACGTCAAAATCGGCTATGATCCCACCGAAGGCGTGATCCGCATGGAGGTCATCGCAGCAGATCCCGAAGTCGCGACCCAGTTTTCGCGCAGGCTCATCTTTTATGCCGAGGAACGGGTGAACAGCCTGTCCGAGAAAAAGCGTGCGGATCAGATGCGCGAAGCCGTCCAAAGCTTTGAAGAGGCCGAAATGGAACGCCGTATTGCCCAGCAACAACTGGTCGATCTTCAGGTTCAGGGCTCGATCCTTGATCCCGAAGCGGTGATTGCCTCGATCCGTGGCCAGATCAACAATGTCGAGATCCAGCTACAGGAAAAACGCCTGCAGCTTGCCGCGCTCCTCGACAACTCCCGCCCCAACCAATCGCGCGTCGAAGGCACCGAGGCCGATATTCGTCGCCTTGAAACCCTGTTGAACGAACTCAACGCGAAAATGACGGATGTGAGCCAGGGTGAAAACTCGCTTGCGCAACTGGCCGTGAGCATACAGATGGCTCAGGCTGACCTGCTGACGCGGGACATGCTGCTGCAATCTGCCCTTCAAGCGGTGGAAAGCACGCGCATGGAAGCAAACCGGCAGGTGCGCTATCTGACCATCTCGGTGGAGCCGGTTTCCAGTCAGGAACCCTCCTATCCCCGCGCTTTCGAGAACACTCTCTTGGCTTTCTTGATCTTTGGCGGCATTTACCTTCTGGTGTCACTCACGGCATCCATCCTTCGTGAACAGGTAAGCGCATAGATGAAACAAATTTCCCTGCGAGGGCTGACCATAGGGAATGATTGCCCGCTCACAGTGATCGCAGGCCCCTGCCAGTTGGAAAGCTCCGATCATGCTCAGATGATCGCAGGCCGAATGAAGGAAATCTGTGATGCCGCAGGCGCTCAGTATGTCTTCAAGGCCAGCTTCGACAAAGCCAACCGCACCTCGGTTCTGTCAAACCGGGGCCCCGGCATGGAAGAAGGCCTGGCTGTACTGGCAGAGGTCGGCAAGAAAATCGGCGTTCCTGTCCTGACCGATGTGCACAATGAAGCCCAGTGCGCACCAGCGGCCGAGGCGGTCGACATATTGCAAATTCCTGCGTTTCTCAGCCGCCAGACGGATATGCTGGTGGCGGCAGGCAAGACAGGTGCTGTCATCAACGTGAAAAAGGGGCAGTTTCTTGCACCCTGGGACATGCCCAATGTCATTGCCAAGATAGAAAGCACCGGGAACGAGCGCATCATGCTCACCGAACGCGGGACATCTTTTGGCTATAACACCCTTGTGGCCGACATGCGTTCGCTGCCCCAGATGGCCGCAACCGGGTATCCGGTGGTGATGGACGCCACACATTCGGTGCAACAACCCGGCGGACAGGGTGGTTCGTCGGGCGGACAGCGGGAATTCGCCCCTGTCATGGCACGGGCAGCCGTGTCTATCGGTGTGGCAGCAGTGTTCATCGAGACCCACGAAGATCCCGACAACGCACCATGTGACGGTCCGAACATGATCTTTCTCAAAAACATGCCCGAGCTGATCGAAACGCTCATGCAATTTGACCAAATTGCCAAGGCAAACCCCGTTCATCTTTAATTTTCAGAGTATTTGTATGACCAAACCAGCGGCCACCGTGACACCCAATACCTGGGAGTTTCTGCGCGACCCAATGATCACTCCGACGGGCTTTCGCGAATATGATGCGCGCTGGAAATACCCTGACGAAATCAACCTTCCCGGAATGACCGCCCTTGGCCTCGGCCTTGGCACCCAGATGCACGCCCGGGGAATCAAGCCTGTGATCGCGGTGGGTAATGACTATCGGGATTACTCATTGGCCATCAAGAATGCTCTGATCATTGGCCTCATGCAGGCCGGCATTCAGGTCAAGGACATCGGCCCTGCCCTGTCCCCTATGGCTTACTTCAGCCAGTTCCATCTTGATGTGCCTGCCGTGGCCATGGTCACCGCGTCGCACAACCCCAATGGCTGGACGGGGGTAAAGATGGGCTTTGAACGCCCGCTCACCCATGGTCCCGACGAGATGTCCGAACTGCGCGACATCGTTCTGCAAGGCCGTGGGCAGCCCCGCCCGGGCGGCGGGTATGAGTTTGTCGATGGTGTGCGCGAAGCCTATCTCGACGATCTGGTCGGTGATTTCAAAATGACCCGAAAACTCAAGGTTGTCTGCGCCACCGGCAACGGGACTGCCGCCGCTTTTGCACCGGAACTCTTTGAACGGCTGGGAGTGGAAGTTGTCGAAAGCCACAATACGCTTGATTACACCTTCCCACATTACAATCCCAATCCCGAAGCCATGGAGATGCTTCATGACATGTCCGACAGCGTGAAAGCCTCGGGGGCTGATTTCGCCCTTGGATTTGACGGAGACGGGGATCGCTGCGGCGTTGTGGATGATGAGGGCGAGGAGATCTTTGCAGACAAGGTGGGCGTCATCATGGCGAGGGATCTGGCCAAGATCTACCCAAACGCAACATTCGTGGCGGATGTGAAGTCCACCGGCCTCTTTGCCTCTGATCCCGAACTGAAAAAACATGGAGTCACAGCCGACTATTGGAAAACCGGTCACAGCCATATGAAGCGCCGGGTCAAGGAAATCGGGGCTTTGGCCGGGTTCGAAAAGTCCGGTCACTACTTCCTCGCCGAACCGATCGGCCGCGGATATGACTGTGGGATGCGCGTCGCGGTCGAGATCTGCAAGCTGATGGACCGCAATCCGGACATGAAGATGTCAGACCTGCGCAAAGCCCTTCCCAAGACCTGGTCCACCCCCACCATGTCGCCCTATGCCGCCGATACCGAGAAATACGATATCCTGGAGCGACTGGTTGAAACGCTTGTCGCCAAACACGAGGCGGGCGAGATGATTGGCGGCCGTGCCATCAAGGACGTCGTCACCGTGAACGGTGCCCGCGTGATCCTTGAAAATGGTGGCTGGGGCCTGGTGCGGGCATCGTCGAACACCCCTAATCTGGTGGTGGTCTGCGAGAGCCCCGAAAGCGAGGCAGAACTGCGCGCGATCTTTGCCGATATCGATGCGGTGATCCGCACCGAACCCGGTGTGGGCGATTACGATCAGACGATCTGAAGCTGTTTCGCCGAAGGTCCTCGCAAAGACGACCCTGCTAACGGGCGATGTTCGGCCTTTCCTGGCCGTCAGTTCCCGCCTCCAAGCAGTTCCAGAAGCTTGTTCTTGACCTGGTCCTCCAACGCATCCTTGAGCGCATCTTCCGTCGACTGGCCGTCCTGAACGGTCACGCCCAACTCTTCCTGAAGCTTCTGATCGAGCTTCTGTTGGGCCTCTTGCTTTACCTCTTCGACCTTGCCATCGGCATCCAGCTGTAGAGCCTCATTGAGGTCAGGCGAAATCCGCGGATTGGACCATGGACCGCGAATTCTTACTGGAATAGCAAGGCCTTGCCCCGAGTTTGCCCGAAGCGCGATTGGCGTGAAAAGATAGTCGATATCTCGCGCTCCAAGTCCCACGCGCCCGGCTCCTTCGGCGCGGAAATTCGACAACAGCAACAAAAGGTCATCATTTTGCAGGTTGCCGTTCTGAATCGTGAAACCTGCCGTCAGGCTATCAAATACAGTTGTGCCGCCGGAAGAAATCCCGCTGCGCATCACCGCATCAAGGTCGATGCCCGAAATCAGCCCACGCCCGACGGCAAAGGACCCCTGCCCTGACAAAGATCGCATGATGCTGTCCACGCTTTGCCCAACGCCCAGAAACTCGATTTGCCCATCCGTTTTGCCGGATAGCCGCGTGATATCAGCCATATCCGTCAGCATACGCTCGATCTCGATCTGGCTGGCCGTAAGCTTGCCACCGACCGACAACCCGTTGCGATTGTTGGCAACGAACTGTCCCGACACCGTCCCGTCAAACACCGACACTCGCGCGATCTGCACCACGGCCCGTGACCGATCTATCGTGAGTGTCATGTCCGATGGCCCCAACTTGATCTGACCCAGATCAATACTGTTCGCAGTCAACGCAATATCGGCGTTCATCAGCCCCAAGGCACTGGCATCAATCGGGTCTTTTGACCAACCGTCATCAGTCGACGGGGCAGCAGCCCCCCCGCTCTCTCCACTTGTTCCTGCCAGCTGCAGATCTCCGGCAATCAGACTGGCCGTAACTTTCGGGACATCCGCAATCACCACATCGACCGCGCCCTGCAATCGGTTCTGATCAAGCTCCACACTCAGAT